>DOBW01000180.1 GCA_003504035.1 Rhodospirillaceae bacterium
CGCTTGACGAAGGTCAATTAAGTGTACGCGATGGGGGCAAAACATGGGTTTTGGTGACGGGGGAGGTTAAAGGTGAACCTTATGCTCTGGGTACACAAGACAGATTTTCTTATGTGTTGGATGAGGCAATTAAAGTTCAACAAATATCTTTTCCTGAGCTAACTGTTCTGCGAACAGGCGCGCTTTTTTTTGCAAAGGCTGGGGCAGAACAAGCGATGCGCGAAACATCAATTATTGGTATTGTTTCGACTCTTGCAATTATTTTTCTTTTGATTGTCACATTTAGATCCCTTTATCCGTTGGCTATGTGTTTGCTGGTAATAGCTATCGGTTTGATGGTTTCGCTGTCGTACAGTCTGTGGTTTTGGGAAGATATACACGTTTTTGCTTTACTGTTTGGCGTTAGCCTCATTGGCATTACCGTAGATTATAGCCTTGAATATTGTGGCGAAATATTTTCACCAAAGCGCGGTGAAGCGTTTGTTAGATTGAAACGTGTTTTTTCTGCCATATCACTCGGAGCTGCGACTACTATTGTTGGTTATGTGACGCTTTTTGTGGCTCCGTTTCCTGGGCTTCGACAAATTGCTTTATTTTCTGTTGTTGGATTGTTGGCTTCTTGGCTTACGGTTATCTTGTGGCTGCCTTATCTTGATAAAATGAAACATCGACAGTTTCGGCCCGTTACATTGAATCGGCTTACATGGCTTATAAAGCTTTGGGAAGATCGCTCCTTTAAATATCATCGATTTGTTTTTTTTACGTTTCTGGTTGTGGCGTGCTTCTTTGGTGTTTTGCGATTCCATTTGGATGATGATGTACGCAAACTTCAATCATTATCTTCACCGCTTATTGTGCAGCAGGAAAAAATACGGAAACTTACAGGATCCACAAATGTCGGGCAATTTTTTGTTATTCAAGAGGACAATGCTGAATTGGCTTTACAAAAAGAAGAGGTTTTAGCAGATCGCATGAGGCCTCTTATAAAATCCGGAGTTATAAGGGGCTATGGATCTCTTGCTAGTTATATTCCTTCTCTGGCGCGTCAGGAAGAAAATCGCCAACTTGTGGTAGATGGTCTCTATAAGCCATTATTAGCTAAGCACATTGAGCAATTGAGGCTATTATTTAGGCCGTCAATACCAGATAAGAAAGGTTCAGGGCTGACATTGGACACAAAGTCAGGACCAATTGAGACGTTTGACTTTTTGTCTTTGTTGAAGTCTGAGACAACAGGGGCTGGTGTCGTGCATGTTGTAACTTTGGACGGCATCACGGACGTGGAAAAAGTTGCTGGGATTGCTGAAGGATTTTCGGGTGTTAAATTTGTTGATCCTGTTCACGATTACACGGTTTTGTTTGGCAAATATCGCATTCGGGCTGTCTTTTTGTTGATTATATCAGCAGTGTTTATGTTTCCTTTGGTGGCCATGAGATATAGTCTCAAGAAGGCTGTTGGCATTATGGCTCCGCCTCTTTTAGCTGTTGTCATGACGCCTGCTTTATGTGGTCTTTTAGGAAATGCCTTCACTTTTTTCGATGCGATTGCACTTGTTCTTGTTCTTGCTATGGGAATGGATTATTCAATCTTCTTCATGGAAACAACGCAGGAGAAGAAAGAGGTCACAATGTTTGTTGTATCAATGTCCGCTATAGCAACAATCATGTCGTTTGGGCTTCTTTCTTTTAGTGGCGTTTTGGCTGTTCAAAATTTTGGCATGACAATGTTTGTCGGTGTATTATTGTCCTTTATTTTTGCTCCCTTTGTGCGAACCTTTTCAATAAAGGTAGGTTTTAAGTCTGTCATTGTTGTGTTCCTTGTCCTTTTTCTTTCCGGTTGCACCAGCCAGAAATCCGATGAGGTGTTATTTTCTCTTCAGGAATCTTCCATCGTGCAAATGGCACCGGAATTGTTTCTCCGTTTGCCCAGTTTCCGTGATTTGGAAAGGCCTGTAGATGTAGTGCAACATGTTGTTGCCACATATGGAGATCAAACAATTGTTTTTGAGGGGCACATAAATGCATCATCGGATCATTTTATGCTGGTTGGCATGGATCCTATAGGCCGTAAGGCCATTTCTATAAATTGGACAGATGCTGGAATCTTTTATGAAGCCGCTCCGTGGGTGCCTTCTCAATTGCGGCCAGAGAACATCCTTGCTGATTTGATCGTACTTTATTGGCCCATTGCGGCGGTTGAAAAATCTTTTATTCCTTCTGGAGAGATTATAGCTAACGAAACGAGCAGGGCTGTTTTTGTTAATGGAAAGGAGGTGCTTAGGGCAGAGTATGCATCAGGTCTCCCTAACAATATGTCCTCTGGAACCGCCCTTTATACCAATTTGGCTTGGAACTATAGTCTTCGCATTCAATCTGTGTCATTAGCGCCATGATGGTTGATCCTATTTATATAAGAGACTGCGGTATTGTGACGCCAATAGGTTCAGGCAAGGCGAATGTTGCACGCGCTTTGTTTTGCGGGAGTCCCGAGGGAATATCTTCACAATATGATTTAATAACCGGAGGAAGTGTTCCTGTTGGTGCCGTCAAAGACCGTCTCCCATCTCTATCACCAGCATTGCTTGATTTAGATTGTCGAAACAATCGATTGATGCAAGTTGCTTTGAGTGAGATAGCGCCTTCAATTAGTGAGGCTGTCTCACTATATGGTTCAAATAGGGTTGCCGTCATTATGGGGACGAGCACGTCTGGTATAGCCGATGGCGAAGAGGCTTATACTCTTTATAAAAAAGAGGGAAGGTGGCCAGAGGCTTTTCATTATAAGCAACAGGAACTGAGTGGTCTTTCGGCCTTTGTTTCGCGCTATTTTGGGATTACAGGTCCCTCCTACACAATCGCGACGGCTTGTTCGTCCAGTGCGAAAGTCTTTGCGTCAGCGCGCAGGCTTATTCGTGCTGGATTTGTCGATGCCGCTATTGTAGGGGGAGCGGATACGCTTTGTCATATGACAATGAACGGCTTTAATGCGTTAGAAATTCTTTCGCCTCAGCGTTGTAATCCCTTTAGCGCTAACCGTAATGGCATTACAATTGGAGAAGGTGCTGCGGCTTTCTTGGTTGGCCGTGCCCCCAGTCCTGTTGAGCTGCTCGGCGTTGGGGAGACATCGGATGCCTATCATCTGACTGCGCCTGATCCAACGGGGAAGGGTGCGCAGGCATCTATGATGCGGGCTTTATGTGATGCGCAGCTTGAACCGAAGGATATTGCTTATATTAATCTGCACGGAACGGCCTCAACTTTTAACGATGCCATGGAAGCATTGGCTGTTGAGGCTGTGTTTGGCGAGACAGCGGTGCCTTGTGGTTCGACAAAGGGAATGACGGGGCATATGCTGGGCGCTACAGGGGGTTGTGAAGCGGCCTTTCTGTGGCTAACAATGCATCCAAACTACAAATCAGGTCATTTGCCGTTGCATTTGTGGGATGGCGTTACGGATTCTTCTTTACCCAAACTCCATTTTGTTGATCTAGAAACGGGCTTGCCAAAAAAGGCGCGCCTTGCCATGCTTAGCAATTCTTTTGGATTTGGAGGCAATAATGTCTCCCTTATTTTTGGTAGAAACTAAGCCTATGTTTAAATGCTTACATTCTGTTTCCTCGCTTCTTCCACATGCACCGCCCATGGTTCTGCTTGATGATATTGTTGGGAAAGAAGAAAGAGAGGCATCTGCGCTTGTCACCATTCATGCTAACAGTGTATTTTTTCTCGAAGGCAAGGGGGTTCCTTCTTATG
>DOBW01000143.1 GCA_003504035.1 Rhodospirillaceae bacterium
AAGTTCAAATCTTACCCCCGCAACCATTTCACATGAAAAAAAGCCCCCTTGTGGGGCTTTTTTCGTGTGAAATGTTATGGAGCAAGTTTGAACTGTAAATTCACAAAACGCGACCATAGGAGCGTTTTGGACGTCACTCTGCGAAAGCGTAAGCGAAGCAGAGAACGCCCGAATGGGCAAAAACATGAGGGATCGAATGTTTTTGATCAATTCTTACCCCCGCAACCAAAGAAAACAAAAAGTTATAAGATACACCCTTCACAGCGGTTTTCGGATGTCCACATAAGCGACCCCTCCTTGCAGGCTGCCTATATATGAATCACATCCGCTTCATATGATTCAAGAACTTTCGGTACGGACACTTAGATGGTAAGGCTCTTTTACAAAAGCTGATATGCCATTGTTGTACTCACCTAATCGTTTCCACCTTCTCAATTTTGTTGTCTTTCCCGTAAATGATTATGTAGTTCGTGTATTCATCCTGCGCCGCCAATTCCAAGGGAGTTCCGACAATCTCCCAAAGCCCCAGTGTTAGCACGTCCGCGACAAGATGCTCTGCTACGGCTGCGCCTCTGGCTCCTGTGCTATGGGCATCAGGGTCGATTTTGTAAATGACCTTGGTCTTTCCGTCATCAAGGCTAGAGGTCATGTTCGGTGGACCAAAAGTATCTTCTATGAACATACGTTCTGCCCCTTCCTGAATAATGGCGGTGTCGCCTTTGGATGCGCTGCGACTAGCAGACATGGCAACGGCACAACCGCTTAACATCAAGCAGCATAAAACAAGCGTTATCTTTTTCATGATTTGGGATCCCTTGGTTTGAGGTGGACCCCATCTGTTGGACAGGGAGTGAGGCAGGATTAAGAGAGAGTCTCGCCAGTTAAGTTCACTTTATGTTTCGCTGGCTATGCTGCCAGAAGTTCATTGTCCAAAGATATCACTTTTCTTTCATTCTTTGAATCCTTTTTATTTGGGCTAAAAACCTACGGCCTTCTCACCCTTTTCCAATTCGCGACATTCTTATTATGCTCACGGAGCGTTCGAGCAAAAGCATGTCCGCCAGTTCCATCGGCTACAAAATAAATGTAATTGTTTTTCTCGGGCTGCAAAACGGCCTCGATCGCCGCACGCCCCGGATTACAAATGGGCTTGGGCGGCAATCCAGCATTTTGATACGTATTATAAGGCGAGTCCACCTTAAGATCCTTGTACAGCAAGGCACGACCCAAAGGCCCCTTTCCTTCCGTCAAAGCGTAAATCACAGTTGGATCAGATTGAAGTGGCATGCCACGTTTCAAGCGATTAATAAAAACGCCTGCCACACGCCCACGTTCCTCGGCTTTCAAGCCCGTTTCTTTTTCAACAATCGAGGCGAGGATTAAAGCCTCTTGCTCATCACGCAAAGGCAAGCCTTCCTGTCTCTTGACCCACAGATCGGCTAGCACTTTACGCTGCGCCTCTTGCATACGCTTAACGATTTCTGCGCGGTTATTATCCCAAGCATAAACATACGTCTCTGGCATGAGTGTGCCTTCCTCGGGCACAGCGCCAACATTTCCGCTTAAGCCCTCGACACCGCCAAGAAGAGAAACAATCTCATGAGACGACAACCCCTCTGGCACCGTAAACTGACGCCGAACGCTCTGCCCATCACGCAAAAGCGCGGCAATGTCCATAACCGACAGCCCAACTCCAAGTTCGTACTCACCCGCCTTCAGATTATCCTCCGCCAGAAGCCTTGAGGCCGCACGGAAAAGAAGCGGATGAACAAGAACGCCCTTTTGGTCCAGAATTTTCGTTATTTCCTGAACACTTGTTCCACGAGGAATAATGATTTTCACAGGTTCTGTATTGGAACTCGGCGCCAAAAGACCAACAAAGAAAAGAGGCGCTGGCAACAGGCTAAGAAGAAAAATAAGCACAAATATATAAGGCAGGAGCGGCCTTTTACCATTTGGAATCGAAGAGACTTTTGGCAAAGCCTCGGCTCCCAATGATGGCGAAGATGCAGCTTGTTGCTGCTGGCTTTCTTGTTCGCTCACACGAAAAATCCTATAAAAAGAGGAATCATACATTCGAATTAGCACGTTAGGACAAAAGGCTAAACTCTTATTTAAGAACACAAAACAAAAACCTTCATGGAAAAGCACAAGGAAATCAGTTCCTACTTCTCCTCATGAAAAGCCTTGTAAGTTTCATGTACAAGGCAAGACTTAAAGGCGTGATAGCCCGTTGAAGAAAAAACATTGATACCAACCGCTTCTTTAACAGACAAGAAAAGCGCACCGGACAAAACCGAAAAAACAAGCCACAAAAGAAAGAACAAGAAACGAAGAAACCACTTGAGAAAGATTTTCATATAAACCTCTAGAGCCTATTTGGTTTAGGTTGACGGTTATGCCGCTGCCATTTTTTGTCGTGACAAGGCAAAGTTAGCAGCTCATATAGACATATTGGCAATAACTTTAACGATGTCACGACAAAAAAGGGCGCGGCCCGAGAGGGTTCTGGGGGTGGCGGCCCTCTGTTGGTTCAAAGGGCTTGCCCGTATATCTATATGGTCTTCGCCCTTTTCACCAACATAGGCCTCGCCAGACCCATAACAGAACCGCCAACCTAAACCAAATAGGCTCTAAACAAAGACATTCACCCTGCGGACTTCATTACACGCCTAATTTCTTAAAAAACACCCCCAAACGGGCTTTCTTGATCCGTTTTATCTCTTTTCTATCAATCTTGTGACTGTTAACCTCATCGCATTATGGAAAAAGTAGAAAAAACTTTACCCCCTGCGCTCAAACCGCACATTCTCGTTGTCGATGATGATGATCGCCTGCGAAAACTCTTGGGGCTTTTTTTAAGAGAAAATAATTTTATTGTCAGCACCTCGGCCAGTGCAGCCAATGCACGAGCCAAGCTTCAGTCTCTTTCCTATGACATTATTGTTCTGGATGTGATGATGCCAGACGAAACGGGGCTGGAACTAGCTCAGTACCTGCGCAAAAATCCTGCATTTAAAGATCTGCCTATTCTGCTTCTAACCGCACGCAGTGATGTGAAGGAACGCATTGAAGGATTGGAAGCCGGTGCCGATGATTATCTTTCCAAGCCTTTCGAACCACGTGAATTACTGCTGCGCCTTCATGCCATCTTGCGGCGAGCGCAAAAAGGAAACAGCGAAGAAGAACCTACCCTCAAGCTTGGCCGTTGGAAATATAACCCTGAGCGCGACGAACTCTCCTGCTCAGAAGAAACACTTCGCCTCACGGATATGGAGGCAGGCCTTATGCGCATTTTGGCGGCCAATCCGGGGGATGTTGTCAGCCGTGAGATTCTGGCTGAAAGCAACAAGGCCATTGTCAATGACCGAACTATTGACGTTCAAGTTACACGCCTGCGCCGTAAAATTGAACAAGACCCACGCAACCCCCGCTATCTGGTGACAGTGCGTGGTGAAGGTTACAGACTCATTCCGGATATTTGAGAAAAAGGAAGCTCCTTTTATGTCTAAGATCTACATCATTGGCAGTATAAACTTAGACCTCTTTTTTGATCTGGACCGTTTTCCTGAATCGGGGGAGACGCTTCTGTCCAATAATTTACGCACATCCCTTGGCGGTAAAGGTCTCAATCAAGCTGTTGCCGCTGCGCGCACTGGCGGCAATGTCTCTTTTATCGGAAGCGCCGGCAAAGACGATGGATGGAGCCAATTGTCAGAACTATTTACAGCTGAAAAAATTGATTTTTCACGCATTACACAATCCAAGCAACCAACAGGCACCGCTATTATTGCCCTCAATAAAAAAGCAGAAAATATGATTATCATTGCCGCTGGCGCAAATGATACGGTTTCTGCGGATCAATTAACAGGTGCCGACATTCAAGAAGGGGATGTTTTTGTTTCTCAACTCGAAATACCGCAAAAAACCATTTTGGAATCTTTCAAACGCGCAAAAAGCAAAAAAGCGCGCACCCTTCTCAACGCCGCCCCGATGCAAGGTATTTTGCCAGACCTTCTTGCCTGTACAGATATCTTGATCGTCAATGAAATAGAATTTGCTGCGCTGGTTGGATGCGAAGAAACGCAAGACAAAACGCTTATAAAGGCACAAGCCAAAGCCTTCAAAAAACCAGAGCAATCCCTTGTCATTACGCTTGGAAAAGAAGGCCTTATCGCTTTGCATAAGACGGATATCTTTCAGCTCGAAGCACATCCTGTGGAGGCTTTGGATACGACCGGTGCAGGTGATTGCTTTGTAGGCACCTTCGCGTCTATGCTATCGAAGGACATGGCCTTTGACGAAGCTTTAATAGGAGCCAACAAAGCCGCCAGTCTTTCTGTTGCAAAATATGGATCGTCAGATTCTATGCCCTATCTTTCTGAAATAGATACTGAAAAATGAAAAACATTCTTACCAACCTCCGTCGTCTCTTGATCGTCCGCCCCTCGCGGCTAATTAAAAAAATATTGCCCAATGGCCTTTTTGCACGAACCATTCTTATTCTTGTCATCCCAACGCTACTGGCGCTAGCCGTAGCAACTTTTGTTTTCTTTGATCGCCATTGGTACACCACAACGCACAGACTAACCCATGCTGTTGCTGGTGATGTTAGTGCGTTAGTGGAACTTCTTGATGCCCCAAGCACGCTCGATTCCGAGATGCGCATTCATGCTCTCGCCTTTAAAAAGATGGATATTTCTATTGCGCATGAAAGAGAGAAAAAGCTTCCCAAGATTCCTGCACATTTTGTAACGCCGCTTGAAGACATGATGGGCCGCTCCCTTGAAGAGCGCACAGATCGCACCTTCTTGCTTGATATGCACCCTGAGCCGCGCAAATTTACGATTTACATTGAAGCACCGGATGGGCTTTACACTTTTCTTATTCCGGCGCGGCGAATTTACACGACAACAACCGAGGTTTTTATCGGCTGGATGATTGGTAGTTCTATTCTTCTTTCAGCCATTGCGCTTTTGTTCATGCGCAATCAGATCCGCCCTGTTCGCCGCCTTGCCGCCGCCGCCGAAGCTATCGGCAAAGGCCAAGACGCGCCTTGGTTTAAGTCTGAAGGGGCAACAGAAGTACGGCAAGCCTCGGCAGCTCTCATGCTCATGCGTGACCGTCTACGCCGCGCTATGAACCAGCGCACAACCATGCTGGCGGGGGTATCACATGATCTGCGCACGCCCTTGACACGCATGAA
>DOBW01000128.1:0-2535 GCA_003504035.1 Rhodospirillaceae bacterium
GCAGGGATGACGAAAAGGGGTGCATGGATGACGAAAAGGGGTGCATGGATGATGACGGATATGGGGTAAGAAAAAAAACAAATCCCGTCATGCCTGCGAAGGCAGGCATCCCATTTCTATTTGTTTTCTTTCTTCTTTCCATTCCGGCGCAGGCGGCAGAGTCTTGCTACACACCTAAGGAAGCCTCTGCTGAGCGCCTTTTAAGAATCCACTCTGAACTTATGGTTATTACAGTAACCTGTAAGACGAGCTCGATAGGCTATGAGCTGCCTCGTTCCTATGCGGGCTTTACGCGCCGTAATGCTCCGAGGCTCAAAGAGGCCGAGGCCACCATGAAGACGCATTACGAGGCCATTAAAAAAGGGCAAGGTGTGAAGGAACTTGATCGCCTTCGTACGCGTTTAGCCAATGAAATAGGCCAAAAAGTCGCGCAGGTGGGAGCTCCTCGTTTCTGCCAACAGAAGCGCGATAAAGTCATACGTATGCAGTATCTTTCTCCGGCCCTCATTAAGCAGGAGGCAGAGCTTGCTTATGATGTTGGAGACACCTATAAACCTCTCTGTTCGGTTTCTTTTTAAGGGACTTGAAGCGGGACAAGAGATTCCACTTGACCAGCGCGGTTGAATCCGCCAAAAACACGCCGTTCATGCCATTAGGTAACAATCTAGAGCCATGCCCAGTCTTAAAGACCTAAAAAACCGTATCGCCAGCGTGAAATCGACACGCAAAATTACTTCTGCCATGAAAATGGTGGCGGCAAGTAAGTTTCGTCGTGCTCAGGAAAGTGCTGAAGCCTCTCGGCCTTATGCCACGCGTATGGCGCAAATCCTTGCCTATCTTGTCAGTAAGACAAATTTCGAGGAAGGCGCACCTCCGCTTCTTGTTGGAAACGGCAAGGAAGATAAAATCCTTTTGATCGTTATGACTTCGGATCGTGGTTTGTGCGGTGGCTTTAACGGCTATATTGTTCGTGAGGCACGCCGTCAGGTTGAAAGGCTTGAGGCAGAAGGCAAGGAAGTCAAACTTATTTGCGTTGGCCGCAAGGGACGTGATTTGCTCCGACGTCAACATAGCAACAAGATTTTGCATGCGCAGGAAACCTCACGCGGGAAGCGAGTCGAGTTTAGTGATGCCGATGATCTCGCGCAGCGCATTCTTGATCTTTTCGACCAAGGTGAGTTCGATGTGGCGCGGATTGTTTATAACAAGTTTCATTCGGCCATTTCACAAATTGTGACTACCCGCCAACTTATTCCGCTTCCGCCGATGGAAGCGCAGGAGGTCGAGGAAGAATCAGATAAGCCACAGGCTTTGTGTGAAATCTTTGAACCTTCTCGTGAAGAAATTATTGCCAAGCTATTGCCGCGCAATATCTCGGTTCAGCTTCTGTCCTGCCTGCACGAAAGTGCCGCTGGTGAGCAGGGCGCTCGCATGACTGCCATGGACAACGCAACGCGTAATGCAGGCGATATGATTGATGAATTGACACTTAACTACAACCGTAGCCGTCAGAGCTACATTACTAGAGAGCTGATCGAGATCATCTCTGGTGCTCAGGCTGTTTGATAAAAGATAAAAGGAAGAATAGGGGAAAATACAATGACAACATCAAGTAAAGGCCATATCACGCAAGTCATGGGTGCTGTTGTTGACGTTCATTTTGAGGGCCAAATGCCGTCAATTTTGAATGCTTTGACGACAGAAATCGAAGGGCGCAAATTGGTTTTGGAAGTTGCACAGCATCTGGGCGAAAATACACTTCGTGCGATTGCTATGGATACAACCGATGGTATGGTGCGTGGCCAGAAAGTTTTTGATACGGGCGAGCCAATTACTGTTCCAGTTGGTCCTGAAACATTGGGCCGCATTTTGAATGTTGTGGGTGAACCTGTTGATGAGCGTGGCCCTGTAAACGCCAAGTCTTATTTTCCTATTCACCGCGATGCGCCAGAGTTTACCGAGCAATCAACTGAAAAGCAGGTTCTTGTAACGGGCATTAAAGTTGTTGATCTTCTCGCGCCTTATGCACGTGGTGGTAAAATTGGTCTGTTCGGTGGTGCGGGCGTTGGTAAAACAGTTCTCATTCAAGAATTGATCAACAATGTTGCCAAGGCTCATGGTGGTTATTCTGTTTTTGCTGGTGTGGGGGAACGTACTCGCGAAGGAAATGACCTTTATCATGAGATGATCGATTCCGGTATTGTCAAAACGGATGGTCCGGGATCAAAGGTTGCGCTTGTTTATGGTCAGATGAACGAGCCTCCTGGAGCGCGTGCACGCGTTGGTCTTACAGGCTTGACGTTGGCTGAATATTTCCGCGATGAAGAAGGCCAAGACGTTTTGTTCTTCGTTGATAACATTTTCCGTTTCACACAAGCTGGTTCGGAAGTGTCCGCTCTGTTGGGTCGTATTCCTTCTGCCGTTGGTTATCAACCTACGTTGGCAACGGATATGGGTACCTTGCAAGAGCGTATTACCACAACGAATAAAGGCTCGATTACATCTGTGCAGGCTATTTATGTTCCGGCAGATGAT
>DOBW01000128.1:2596-3709 GCA_003504035.1 Rhodospirillaceae bacterium
CAGATTGCCGAGCTTGGTATTTATCCAGCTGTTGATCCGCTCGATAGTACAAGTCGTATTCTTGATCCGCGTGTTGTTGGTGAAGAGCATTATAAAACAGCGCGTGATGTACAGGAAGTTTTGCAGACTTATAAATCACTTCAAGACATTATTGCGATTTTGGGTATGGACGAGCTTTCGGAAGAAGATCGTGCCATTGTTTCACGTGCGCGTAAGATTCAGCGCTTCTTGTCACAGCCTTTTCATGTTGCTGAAGTCTTTACCGGCGCTCCCGGTATCTTTGTTAAAATTGAAGACACTATCAAAGGTTTCAGAGACATTGTTGATGGTAAGTATGACCATCTTCCTGAAGCTGCTTTCTATATGGTTGGCACAATCGAAGACGCTGTTGCTAAGGCGGAGAAGATGGAGAAAGAGGCAGCTTAATGACTGGATCTTTTCAATTTGAGCTTACCTCGCCGCAGAAGCTGGCTTTTGATAAGCCGGTTGCCATGGTGACCGTTCCTTCTAGCGAAGGAGCCTATAGCGTTCTTGTCGGTCACGCGCCGATGGTAACGGATGTTGCTGCCGGTATTGTGGAAGTTTATGAAAATGACGCCCAGAAAGTTTCCGAGCGCTTTTTTGTAACAGGCGGCTTTTGTGAAGTCACAACGACAAGCTGTTCCTTGATGGCCGATGACATTCTTGCTCTTGATTCTCTGGATCGTGGATCGATTGAAGCGCAGATTGAAGAACTTACGACTTTGCGCGATGAGCTTGGCAATAAGGGCGAGGATAACGCGCCAGTTGAGGCCAAACTTGCGATAGAAATGGCGAAGCTAGAAGCCGCCGCGTAAGAAAAAATATTCCTTAAATAAAAAATACGTCATGCCGGACTTGATCCGGAATCCATCGCCTGAAATTAAAATTATTTCCGTCATTCCGGCGAAGGCCGGAATCCATAGCGGTAAAAAACCAAGGTAGTTTTTTGTGACTCTGGATCCCGCATCACGCCTTCGCTTTCGCTTCGGCTGTGCGGGATGACAAAAAAATGGGAGGACTGGACTGCCACGTCGGCTAAGAAGCCTCCTCGCAGTGACGGGTTTTTGTTTTTTTTTAACCTTTTCTGTCATT
>DOBW01000052.1 GCA_003504035.1 Rhodospirillaceae bacterium
CGGCGCAAGCTTGCCTCAGACGCGGCATAGCGGCTCAGATAAAAAAGCGCGGCATTGGCCAATCGCGTGGGCGTAGGTTTGGAGAAAGTACATTTTTTGGTGCGAGAAAAGGACATTACACTTACAGATTACCTGCTTCATTGAATCTTGTCACTAGCGAGAAACTAACGTGCATAAACTCTTGGTTGTGCCCCAAATCTGCCTCCAACAGTAAATCTTCCGTCAGGGCCTTCGCACTCAGAATACAGCCCCGCAACACCAACCCTATCCTTACAATTAACAATAGAGCCATCCGGATATCTATATTGAGCTGAATTACCTGGGACAGGCATTAAACCATATTGCCTTCTTAATACGCTTCTGATCTCTTGTTTTTGCTGAAATAAGCCTTTCCGTGGAGGCTGATGTCCAACCGGATATCTCCAAGGCGAGGGAGAAAAACACCCAGCCAAGACAAACAGGCTAGCGCCAGCGGCTACAGCTCTAACGCCTCTATGAGCAAAAAGAGAACGAGAAAAATTCTTAAAAACGTGACGCATAATGCACCTTCATCAAAATCGTAAATGATGCTTGATTTTACACGAAATTCGCTGACTTTTCTACGGTTTGCTTTATTTTCACATCCAAAACAGCAACTTAACGCCTCGGCCCATGGCGGATCCCTTTGTGATGACGCCCCTTGTGAGGTCTTTTGTGATGACCGCCACCCTTTAGTTGATGTTTCAAAAAACCGCCTCGTCTTGGCCTATCATCTAAGAAAAAAGGCAAAACATAGATTCCGGGAACATAGACATTATATAAAGGCTGGGGTGGCCGATACTGATAATAAACAGGATAACGCCAAGGCGCACATGCAGAAGACGCCAACAAAGCAGCCCCCGCAGCAAGAAAAGCAGCGCGCCGTGCCATCGGGCCAAAGGGTTCCTTTTTTGAAAAAAATTTAACCATCTTTTTCTCCTTCAACAAATATCTCCTTAATTTAAATCAAAAAGTCTATACCCACAAGTCGGTGGCTATGGTTTCAATAAAAAACCTATTTTTCCTTTGGTCTAAAAACGCACAAATCGCGCACCACACAATCCAAGCAAGCTGGTTTGCGAGCCTTGCATACATAACGCCCGTGCAAAATAAGCCAGTGATGCGCATGCGGCACCCATTTCTCGGGAACAACTTTCATCAGCTTTTTTTCGACATCAAGTGGTGTTTTGCCGCGCGCAAGACCGCTTCTGTTGCAGACGCGAAAAACATGCGTATCCACCGCCATGGTTGGCAAACCAAAAGCGACATTCAAAACAACATTAGCTGTCTTACGCCCTACCCCTGCAAGAGACTCCAGCGCCGCTCGATCAGCAGGAACTTTACTGCCATAATCATCCACAAGCTTTTTAGAGAGAGCAATAACATGCTTTGCTTTTGTTTTATAAAGATTGATGCTTTTAAGCGCTTCTCGCAAAGACTCCTCGCCCAAACCAAACATCGCCTTGGGTGTCTTTATTTTTTTAAAAAGAGGCTTTGTTGCTTTATTCACGCCGACATCTGTCATCTGCGCCGAAAGCACCACGGCCACAAGCAAAGTAAAAGGATTCACATAGTGAAGCTCGCTTTTAGGATCGGGGCTTTGCGCCGCAAGACGCGCAAAAAATTTATCAATGACAGCAAGTTTCATAAACGGTTACACTCCTTTAGAAAAGAAGCCTAAAGGAGCATCATGACCCTGTCTAGTTTTGTCAATCATCCGCCCGATGTTGTTTTATACGCTTCCTGTACGGACAGCCCCACAGGCAAACTTTTGTTTGGCCTTACACAAGATGGTTTTCTTTGCCGCCTTTCTTTTGCTGAAAAAAAAGGTATGCGCAGCATCGTGCAAGCATGGAAAAAAGAATGGCCAACGGTGCATTTTATAAAAAGCCAAGAAGAAATACCTTTTGCCTCACTTAAAAAGAAAAAGAAACTTCTTGTTGGCACAGATTTTCAGCACCGCGTTTGGAGCGCCCTTTTATCTATTCCCGCAGGCAAAACGCTCAGCTATGGCGAAATGGCCAAAAAAATTAAAAAACCGAAAGCAGCACGTGCGGTTGGGAATGCCTTGGGCAAAAATCCTGTACCGCTTCTTGTCCCGTGTCACCGCGTTATCGCAGCCGGTGGAAAAATAGGTGGCTTTTCAAGTAGCCTTACAATCAAGAGAAAACTTTTAAAGAGAGAAGGTGCGCTATAGTTTTCCCTTTGTCATTCTCGCGAAAGCGGGGATCGCCTTTTCTTTTTTCTGAAATATAAATACTGAATTTTACCTCCGTTCAATACCAAACGGGATCCCTGCCTACGCAGGGATGACAGTGTATGCGTTACATTTAACCACCCAAAACCATCATTCCTGAATGCTGAATGCCAGATACTGGATACTACAGTCAAACCCCGAGCGCATCCTTAATCTTTTCAAAAAAGCCTTCGCTTTCGGGGTGTGTTTTGCTCTTTTCAGATTCAAGGGCAAACTCTTCAAGCAGTTCTTTTTGACGCTTGGAAAGGCGCGAGGGTGTTTCAACCGCAAGCTCGACATAAAGATCACCGCGTGAGGAACTGCGCAAAACACTCATACCCTTGCTACGCTGGCGCAATTGATGTCCTGCCTGCGTTCCAGATTTAACCTCAACATCTACCGTTGATCCATCAATGACAGGAACACGGATTTTGCCGCCAAGCGCTGCGGTTGTCATTGGTATGGGCACGCGGCAATAAAGATTGGGGCCATCGCGCCGGAAAAGAGGATGTCCCGTCAAAGAAAGAACAACATATAAATCTCCGGCATGTGCGCCATGAATACCTGCTTCGCCCTCACCCGAAAGGCGAATGCGCGTGCCACTTTCAACACCGGCAGGAATACTAACTGACAGCGTACGCTCTTTGCGAACACGGCCCTTTCCTTGACATTTTTTACAAGGGTCCTTGATTACCTGACCCGCGCCTTGACACGTTGGACAGACCCGCTCGATTGTAAAAAATCCTTGCTGCGCCCGCACGCGACCATGACCATCACAGGTAGAACATGTAGATTTCGACGTTCCTTTTGTCGCGCCGCTTCCATTACACGCTTCACAAGCCACCAAAGAGGCAACCTTGATTGTTTTTTCAATGCCCGTAAAAGCTTCTTCAAGCGACAAGTTCATGTCATAGCGTAAATCGGCCCCACGCTGACCTGCTTGCCGCCCACCGCGCTGACCGCCGCCAAACATTTCGCCAAACATTTCTTCAAAAATATCGCCAACACCGCCAGCAAAATCAAAGCCTCCAAAACCGCCAGCGCCGCCAAAGCCACCGCCTTGTTCAAAAGCCGCATGACCATAGCGATCATAAGCCGCGCGCTTTTGATCATCGCGCAGAACTTCATAGGCTTCGCTAACTTCTTTGAATTTTTGTTCGGCTTCTTGATTCCCCGGATTTCGATCAGGATGATATTTCATCGCCTGTTTGCGATATGCTTTTTTTAGCTCTTCTGCTGTGGCCTCACGAGAAACAATAAGCAGTTCGTAATAGTCGATCTTAGCCATTTTTAAGCATCGCTTTCCTGAAACACGGACGGCACGGTTAAGCCGTGCCGTCCTTTTCTCTTTTTAACAAACGTCCTGTTCTTACTTCTCGTCTTTGACCTCGCTAAACTCAGCATCGACAACACCCTCTTCTTTGGGTGCTTCTTGTTCGCCTTCACCACCAGCTTCGCCGCCCGCCGCAGCCGTCTCTTCTTGCTGCGCTTTATACATGGCTTCACCAATCTTCATGGCAGCTTGTGTCAAAGCTTCGGTTTTAGCCTTGATGGTTTCGCTGTCGCCTGAATCAAGCACTTCCTTAAGCTCGGCAATCGCTTTTTCAACGGCTTCTTTATCAGCCGCATCAACTTTATCACCAGCATCCGTCAAGGTTTTTTCTGTCGTATGAATAAGCGCATCGGCATGATTGCGTGCATCTACACCTTCACGACGTTTTTTATCTTCTTCTGCGTTGACTTCGGCATCCTTGACCATTTGATCTATGTCAGTATCAGAAAGACCGCCAGAGGCT
>DOBW01000028.1 GCA_003504035.1 Rhodospirillaceae bacterium
TACCCGCCTGATTGAGGAGCGTAAAGAGCAGCGCGCAACTTTGGATCATCAGGTTAATGAAAAGAGCATTCGCCTTCGTGAGGAAATGTCCGAGCAAATCAAGGCGCTCAAGGAAATGGAGGCGATGGCCCTCTCCTACGGCTTTGATATCACAGTGCCAGCGCAGAGCGCACGTGAGGCAGTTCAGTGGCTTTATTTTGGTTATCTTGCGGCTGTAAAGCAGCAAAACGGTGCGGCGATGTCGCTAGGGCGTGTTGCTGTTTTCTTGGATATTTATTTTGAGCGCGATCTGAGCGCTGGAGTTATCACTGAGGCTGAAGCTCAAGAAATCATAGATCATTTTGTCATGAAGCTTCGCATGGTTCGTTTTGCACGGACGCCTGACTATAATGCGCTTTTTTCGGGCGACCCGACGTGGGTGACAGAATGTTTGGGTGGCATGAGCGAGGATGGGCGTTCTCTGGTGACAAAAACGAGTTATCGTTTCTTGCATACTTTGGATAATCTTGGTCCTGCGCCTGAACCTAACTTGACGGTTCTGTGGTCGGAGAAACTGCCTGAGAATTTCAAAAAATACTGTTCTAACATGTCAATCACAACCAGTTCAATTCAGTACGAAAATGATGATCTGATGCGTGGGCATTGGGGCGATGATTACGGTATTGCATGCTGTGTTTCGGCTATGAAAATCGGCAAACAAATGCAGTTTTTTGGGGCGCGTGCCAATTTGGGTAAGACTTTGCTTTATGCGCTTAATGGCGGGCGTGATGAAATCTCTGGTGAGCAGATTGGGCCTGTCCTTGCACCGATTAAGAACGATGTTTTGGATTATACAGAGGTCCGTGAGCGACTTGACGAGATGATGGAATGGGTTTCACAAGTTTATATGGATGCTCTGAACATCATTCATTATATGCACGACAAATATTCTTATGAGAGTCTGGAAATGGCGCTGCATGATCGTGATGTTATACGCACCATGGCTTGCGGTATGGCAGGACTTTCTGTTGTTGCGGATTCCCTTTCGGCGATTAAGCACACCAAGGTTCGCTGTATTCGTGATGCGCGTGGTCTGGCCACTGACTTTGAAATTGAAGGTGACTATCCCAAGTTTGGCAATGATGATGATCGTGTAGATAGTATTGCTGCCGAGCTTGTCGAAGTCTTTATGAAAAAAGTTTCAACGAAAGAAACTTATCGTGAGGCAACGCCAACTCAGTCCATTTTGACCATTACCTCCAATGTCGTTTATGGTCAAAAAACAGGCTCAACGCCGGATGGCCGCAAGGCTGGCGAGCCGTTTGCGCCAGGGGCGAATCCAATGCATGGACGTGATCAAAAGGGTGCTTTGGCTTCTTTGACTTCTGTGGCAAAGCTTCCTTACGAATATGCTTTGGATGGCATTTCTAACACTTTCTCCATTGTGCCAGATGCTTTGGGGAGAACCTCTGAAGATCAGAAATCAAATCTTGTTGGTCTTTTGGATGGTTATTGTGGGCGCGGTGCGCATCATTTGAATGTCAATGTCTTTGATCGAGAAATGCTTCTTGATGCGATGGAGCACCCCGAAAAATATCCTCAATTGACAATTCGTGTTTCTGGTTATGCTGTGAACTTTATCAAGCTTACCCGTGAACAGCAGCAGGACGTTGTTGACAGGACTTTCCATAAAGCAATTTAAGTCATTCCACTTAAAAATGGGACGGGTCTGCAAATTGCCTTTGCCTGCACCTCGCTTGCGCACGTACCACAACGTACGCTTACGCAGCGATGTGGAGGCAAAAACAATTTTCGTCAGCCGTCCCATTCTTAATTGAAACGACTATAGGTGCTGAGCTTAATGAAAGAACAGAAAGAAGGCTACGTTCATTCTGTCGAAACGGCGGGAACGGTTGATGGGCCGGGCTTGCGTTTTGTTGTTTTTCTGACGGGATGCCCTCTTCGCTGTCTTTACTGCCATAATCCCGATACGCGCCATATGAAAGACGGTAAGCTAAGAAAAGCTTCCGAGCTTGTTGCCGAGGCTTCTTGTTATGCCGATTTTATGCACAAAACGGGCGGCGGGATCACGATAAGTGGCGGTGAGCCTTTGATGCAGCAGGATTTTGTTGCCGAGATTTTTAAAGGCTGCAAGGCTGCCGGTCTTCACACAACGCTTGATACGTCTGGCTGTTTTGGCAAAAATGTGGGCGACGAGCTTTTGGATGTCACCGATCTTTTTCTCCTCGATATCAAATCTTTTGATGTGGCAACCTATCAAAAAGTAACAAGCGGCAGGCTGGATCAAACACTCGATTTTGCGCGGCTTCTTGCCGAAAAGGGCAAAAAAATGTGGGTACGATGTGTTGTCGTGCCTGATTTAACAGATGACCCGAAGGTTTTTGAAGCGCTTGCCGATTTTCTGGCAGAGCTTGGTAATGTCGAGCGCGTTGAGGTTCTTCCTTTCCACAAAATGGGAGAAGAGAAATGGAAAGCGCTTGGCTATGATTATAAGCTGGCCAACACGCAGCCCCCCTCACCTGAGCAAATAGATTCAGTGCGCGGTATTTTCAAAAAGCGCGGCCTCGACGCGGTTTAGAATTGTTCTAAAAATCATCCCTCTACGCAGTCATGCCGGACTTGATCCGGCATCACGCTTTCGCTTATCGCGCACGCTTGTCCGGTATGATGTGAGGGATAGGCTTTTCTCAACTTTTCTTTTCTTTTGCGCGGCGA
>DOBW01000064.1 GCA_003504035.1 Rhodospirillaceae bacterium
GGTTTCTCGCCTCGGCGCGGAAGGGGCTGCAGACGAGATTTCCGATGAAGGCCTTGGTTCGTTGGTTCAGGCTTTTGAGGTTCAAAAAGAGCATGCGAGTCCGGGGCGGTATGTAGGCACTTTTTCAGTTCAGTTTAGGCCCGTTGCTGTGCGCGCTTTTTTGGATAAGCGCGGCATGGATTACACAGAGAAACAATCACACCCGATGGTTGTTTTGCCTGTTTTAAGTTTAGGAGGAGAGCACACTGTTTTGTGGGAAGAGATGTCAAGCTGGCGCAACGCGTGGGCAGAAATTGCTAAAACAACGAGACTTGTTCCTATTATTGTGCCTCCAGGTGAGTTAGCGGATATTGCGTTAATTTCTACAAGCGAGGCAGTGGAGGGTAATGCCGAAAGACTGCAAGCACTCATTCGAAAATATCAGGCAGGTGGCGCTGTTGTTGCTCTCTTGAAGCCCGTGTTTGATGAAAAGGGTGACATCACGGGAGGTGAGGTTCTGGCCTATCGTTATGATCTTGGAGGGCAAGCCTATGAGCCTTTTTCTTTGACGCTTTCTCAAGTGGAGGAGGAAGACGTGATTGTGATTGAAGCGGAAGAATTGGGCGGTAAAACTGCTCAAGAGGAAATCGAAAAAACACCGGAGCTTCTGCTTGATGCTGTCAGGAAAATTGTTGATGAACTTGAAAATCGTTGGAAGGAAAAAGTGCGGGAAACAAATGTTACAGGTCCTGCTTTGGTCATGGCCGTTCAGGTTCCTGTCTCGACTTTGGCCATGTGGACTCAGATCAAGAGCAGGCTTGGCCAGATCCCTTCTGTCATTCGCACGAATGTTGTTACGATGTCGCGTGGCCTTGTCCACATTGAACTGGCTTTTCGCGGGGACCTTTCTTCTCTGCAGGATGAGTTGAACGAGCAAGATTTAGAGATAAAAGAAGCCCAACCAGGAATGTGGGTGCTAGGGGAGTATACGGAATCGTACAGCTTTTTCTAAAAAATGATCTCGCCATAATAAGGTGCACTTGAAAGAATCAAGGAAAAAATAATGTCACAAAAAATATCCAACAACCGGTTTTGGCTCATTTTAGGAATCATCCTTTTGGGCGCTTTATGGCTTTTGAAGCCCATCTTGCTTCCTTTTGTGGCAGGCATTGTGCTGGCCTATTTTCTGGACCCTGTTGTGTGGCGTCTTTCTGTGTGGCGCGTGCCGCGCTGGCTTGGGACTGTGATTGTTCTGCTCGGTTTTATTTTGTTGGTCACCTTCATGATGCTTTTGCTCTTTCCTTTGATTAAGGGGCAGGTGATTGCTTTGGTCACGGCGCTGCCAAGTTATATTGAAACGCTCAAAGATCGTTTTTTGCCCTGCGTTTACGATTTTCTTGGCAAGCTTTCGCCAGATGATGTTGAAAAATTGCGCGAAGCTGCGGGTTCTTATGCTGGAGATGCCGTTGGTCTAGCCGGAAAAGTAATCCGAAATATTTTTACGCAAGGTTTTGCGTTGTTTGATATAGTTACGCTTCTGGTCATCACACCTGTTGTTGCTTTTTATCTTTTGCGGGACTGGCCAAAATTAACTCGTGCGATTGACAAACTAATGCCTAGAAAAAAACAAGCCTTCCTCCGCAATGCGCTTGCGCAGATCAACACAACGCTCTCGGGTTTTATCCGTGGGCAGGCGCTTGTTTGTTTGTCTTTGGGCATTATCTATAGTGTTGGACTGACGTTGGTAGGTTTAAAATATGGAGCAACCGTGGGTATTGTCGCGGGGTTTCTTTCCTTTATTCCTTATGTGGGAACATGGTTTGGTTTAATCGTTGGGACGATTCTTGCTTTAATTCAATTTAGTGACCCTGTTTCTATAGGTCTTGTTTTAGGTGTTTTTGTCGTTGGCCAAATCTTGGAAGGTTATGTTCTCACACCCAAGCTTGTCGGGGATCGTGTTGGATTGCACCCTGTCTGGATTTTGTTTGCTCTTTTTGCAGGGGCAAGCTTGATGGGATTTGTCGGCGTTTTAATCGCTGTTCCTGTGGCGGCGGTTATTGGTGTTCTCGTTCGCATTGGAATTGATCAATATAAAAAAAGCGCTTTATATAAACCGAAAGATACACCGCCATCATGATCTCTCAATATCATCTGCCGTTGCCACAAAAGGAATCCATGGCAGCAGAAGATTTTTTTTCGTCCGCAGCAAATGAACAGGCGCGGCAGTGGCTTGTCCTTCGTGATCCTGCAACATGGCCTTCACATGCGCTTGTTTTGTGGGGCCCTGAAGGAGCAGGAAAAACGCACTTGCTTTCTATTTGGGCAGCGCAGAGAGATGCTGTTTTTGTCGTGCCTGATGATGAGTCGTTGGACAAAATGATAGCGGGTGATGTGCCACCCGCATTTGTTTTGGATGAGGCAGATTCTGTTGCAGGCTCTTGCGAAAAAGAAGAATGGCTTCAACATTTTTTTAATGCGACCAAAGAGGCTGGAACGCCGTTTCTTCTGGCAGCGCGAAAGCCACCTTCCTTATGGAAACTTGCCTTGCGCGATATTGAGACGCGGCTTAAAAGCTGTTTGGCTGTTGAGATTTTTGAGCCAGATGATGATCTTATGCGCGGCTTGTTGATCAAGCTTTTTGCGGATAGGCA
>DOBW01000049.1:0-2638 GCA_003504035.1 Rhodospirillaceae bacterium
GGCTCTTTTAACGCTTGCCGGTTATTCCATTAATGACACGGTTGTCGTTTTTGACCGCATTCGTGAACGCATGCGGCGTCAAAAAGCACATGATCTTCGTACGCTTATTAATACATCCGTCAATCAAACGCTCTCGCGCACCTTGATAACCGCAGGCACAACGCTCCTAGCGCTTATTCCACTTGTTCTCATCGGTGGACAATCGCTCATCAATTTCTCACTAGCTCTAACATGGGGTATTTTGATAGGAACCTATTCATCAATCTATGTTGCCGCTGTCTTGCTTCTTTATATGCCGCCCTTAAGCCGGATTAAGAAGAAAAATAAAGGGAAACCAAAAGACTGATGAACAAGAAAGGTGCAAAGTGAATGTGCCTTTTTTGTTTGAACTGCCAAAAGAACAGCCCCAAAAACATCCGTCCACCCATCCAGAGAAGGCCTAGCCATGCGGCCAAACACCATGCCCAAAAGACGACTTCCAGCCCCACAATAAATGTGGCAAGGCCTGTCCATTTGACATCCCCCATGCCGTAAGCATCGTGACGCAAAAGGAAGAAATAGGAAGAATTGAAAAGCCACAAAACAAGGACAGAAATAATTGCTGCCACTGAGCGATAAAGAAGAACAGCCTGCCCTTCGTAAAAACCAGAAGCGAAAAGCATAGCGGCGAGGCCCAAAAGCAAAGGGAAATCAGGAACACGACCTGTTCGCGCATCAATAAAAGCTGTTCCTGCAAGAACAGCGCCTGCGGCCAAAGAAACAAACCAAACCGGATCAGGCATCGTTTCAGGGTGAGACAGAATAAAATCTAAACTGTCCTTTAGCAAAGACATTAACCCGTTTCCTTCAAAGGTTCCTCTTTCACAATCTCGTCATCTTCAGGCAAAGGTTCATCTGAAGAAAAAGCTTCAGCCTGTGTGAGCTGGCCCATATCCCAAAGACGATCTGCCGTTTGGCGCGCAATTTCTTTCCAGCGCTCAGCTTCTGCCTTGTTGAGATTGAGAAGCTGCTCAAGCTCGCCAGAACGACGACGCCAGAACTCAAGCTGCGTTGTCAGGCTTTCATTTTGCTCGACATGCGCCCTGAGATCTTCGTGCATCTGCTCAACTTTGGCTTCAAGCTGAACTTGCGAAGGCGAAAAAAACGAACGCGCTAAAGAAAAATTTCCCTTTCGGGCTGCATGCGCCAAATCAGAAAAATTAAGGGCTTCACGCTCAAGTATGCGGCCAAGCATACGCATGGCACCAAGGGCCTCGCCTTCATGGTTTGAATCGAGAAGCGCGAAAATTTTATCTAACTGATCGCCTAAATGCTGTGACATACTCTTGGCGTAGCACAAAGTGCAGCAGCGTCCAAGCTCCCTTTCCCCGCCCCCCTACTTGAAGCCAATTCAGAACAATAAAAGTCCAAAAAGGAGAAAAATATTCCCAAAATCGCTATCGTTTTTCACTCAGGATTCGGCCATACAGAAGCTCGGCGGATCCTTGAAGATTGACGGCAAAATTACAATAATGTCCGGCCATATAGTAGCCTTAGATACCGGTCGCCAGCTGCCTATCGCGCCACAGCCTGCGCCAGACTCTTGAGGTCGCGCAGTCTGGCGTACAGACGGGTGCTTGCGAAAAAGACCAAACTTGATTACCATAACCCAACCCCAATAATTCTACGTCAAATTGGCTCGAACTTTGGGGGCAGGTCACTTCAAAAAGCAGCCCGCCATAGAAAATTTATATCTCTTCAAAGAAGTGAGCTTTCCCTTTTGTTTTGAGAGCTTTACTTCGCGATCCTCACGTCTTAGAATAAATTGTTGATGAGAAGGATATCGCGCATGAAAAAATTCTTAACCTCTTGCCTTGTGCTTCTTTTGGTGGCCTGCACCCATGAACCTGCCCCTCAGCCCATTCAGCTTAACTACGCGTCTTTGAGCAAAATCTATCTGGATGCCCGCGACCTGCGAATCATTGATCGCAGCAAAGCAACGACACACTGGAACCCTTATGTAGGGCATCTCTTTTCCCCAACATTAACCGAAGCAACTCACAATCTAGCGGCGGCGCGCATCCAGACCACAGGACATCTCGGGCACGCCACCTTTATCATTAAAGATGCCAACATCGCCGAGCAGCCGCTTGAGATATCATCAGACCTTTCCAGTCTTTTCACGCGCCAACAGGCTTCAAAATATATCGGAAGGCTTGAGGTTTCTCTTGAGGCTCAATCTTCAGTTGATGGCAGCTTAGGTACGGCTTCTGCTGTAGCCGTTCATGCGGTAACGCTTCCTGAAAACCCTTCGGCCTATGAAAAACAAGAAGCCTATCGCACACTTTTGACGTCGCTCATGGCCACGCTCAATAAAAACCTCGATAAGGCCATCAAGAAGCATTTATCCCGCTTTCTTCTTTCCGGACCCTATGGAAAAAGGAAAGACCCTTTTGTTTCCTTAATTTCTCCGACAACCGATTCGGAAATACCGAGGCGAACCCCATCGGTTGGACAGGGAATGAGGCAGGATTAAGAGAGAGTCTCGCCGGTTAAGTTCACTTTGAGGTGGCCCCCTAAAGAACAAGCCAAGTAACTTTTTTCATCGCAAAAAACTCCTTTTATAGTCGTTCCAATTAAGAATTCCCTATAGGCGAAA
>DOBW01000049.1:2660-3628 GCA_003504035.1 Rhodospirillaceae bacterium
ACGTGCGCAAGCGATATTTGTCGAAAGGTGATTTGCAGCCATAGGGAATTCTTAAGTGGAATGACTATAAAACAGATTGTTTATAAGATTACGCAGAGTACCCGACACAATAAAATTCAAAAAAAAACGCGGGCACCCTTAAGCACCCACGTTTCTAAATCTCAATAAAAGAGCTTAAATTAAGAAGCTTCTTTCAAATTACAGGCCGATTGCTTGCCTCTTTCTTCTTGAACGTCAAACTCGATCTTTTGACCTTCGTTCAAACCATTAAGATCTGAAGCTTCAACTGCACTAATGTGAACAAACACATCGCCGCCGCCTTCTGTAGGCTCGATGAAACCAAAACCCTTAGTTGGGTTAAACCATTTTACTACACCTGTTGACATTAGATTCTCCTATAAGATTGAATGGCGAACAAAGTATCAGGTATTCTGTTAAAACCCAAGCTTTGTCTTCATTTTTCTGCCATTATCTCCCAGTACCCAGATTTATCCTGTATGGCATGTCAATCGAAAAAGCCCTCAACCCCACCTATCCACCCTTTCCAGCGTGATACCCACGCGGCGGCTTTTGGACTTGGTTAACCGTAATGCCTTTTATTGGACATTCGTCTTACTTTTTCTTCCACGCACCGTCAGAGGTTTGATAGGAGGCTCCAGCACCAAGGTTGGTAACAATCTGCTGTGCCGCCAATTTTGCCACCACATCAATAGGTTGGCCATTTTCCTTAGATATACGGGCATATTCCTGCTGCCGTTTAGCGTTAACATCAGCCACGAGAGCTTGGACATCCGGCGTAGCGTTTAATGCCTGTGCATACCCATCCACTTTCTCGCCCACCATGCCAGCATTGCGAGCACTGTGCAGATCAAGCGCAAGCGCAGGCATGGCCATCAGCAGACCAAAAAGGATAAGTAAAGTTGTAATACGTGATTTCATGGAAACCTCCCGTTAAAAGACATTTGGAT
>DOBW01000102.1:0-266 GCA_003504035.1 Rhodospirillaceae bacterium
AAAAAAATTAGGTCCATTTGGGAATCATGTGTGGATGATCTCAAACAGGCCGAGATAAGCTTCGCTGAAGAAACGGCCACAGCCATTATTCTTTATGTTCTGGATATGGAAAAAGAATCCCTCCCTTCCTTTCTGGATCTAAGGCTTGATGACAAACAGATAGACAAGATCAAGAACCTTATTGAGCGCCGCAAAAAAGGAGAACCTCTTCCCCACATATTGGGACACATCATTTTTCATGGACTTAAGATTTATACGGAATCCGG
>DOBW01000102.1:310-5740 GCA_003504035.1 Rhodospirillaceae bacterium
ATTCTTGATCTGGGTACTGGCACAGGATGTATTTTGCTCGCTCTCTTGCATGATCTCCCACATGCAACTGGCGTTGGCCTTGACATCAACAAACAAGCCATCGCATTAGCCGAAAAAAATGCTGAAGAAAACAGTCTTTCGGATCGCGCTGTCTTTCGTCTTGGCAACTGGAAGGATGATCTTGAAGAAAGATTTGATCTTGTCATAAGCAACCCGCCAGCCGCGCCAACAGAAAGTATTCCGCACCTCTCTCCCGAGCTTCGTGATTACGATCCAATCACAGCCATAGACGGAGGAAAAAACGGGCTTTCTTTCTTTAAAGAAATTGTCCAAAATTTTGAAAAACTAGCTAAACTAGACGCAACGGGCATCTTCCACATTCATGACCCAAAGCGTGAGGCTTCTCTTTTTTACAAGGCAGGCTTTCCCGTTGAGACAAAGTTCAACTGTCATTACAGACAATCCGGTGTTTATCTCGAGCCTTGCTGTATTGTGGTTAAAAACAAAAAACAAAGACGAACATGGCTGCAAAAAATTGTGTCTTTCTTCTCTAAAAGCATTCACTCGGAGAGTGTGAATCCTCCTGAGAACACATAAGGATGTTTCGCCAAACTTTTTTAAAAAATTAAAGGGCTGTCCTAGAGCCTGTTTCAAGTGGGTTGACCTATAACTTACCGACAATCGTTGGTAGTGGTTCAGTTATGTGAACAGATCCTGATAATTCCCAGCTTTAAAAGCCAAGAAACAGTCCGCCAAAGGCGGTTGCGGTCTTGGTCGGGGAAAGTCTGCACGAGTGTTTCATATGAAAAAGAGTCTTGTTCTCCCATTTTATTCAACAAAATAGGGATATCTGCGGCATTAATCATTATGTCCAGCGCCAGCGTGTTCATCTCATGAGACAGCCTGTTTTGTATGGTTTGCGTGTCGGCATCAAGCGTGAAACGCGTTTCTTCTTTGAGCGTTAGGGAAGGGTGGGAATCATAAAGCGTAAACGGATCGGGTGCATGCGGGTGGACAAAAGGAAGTTTCTGTTCAGTTGTTTTTTTCTTTGCGAGTTCTTCCCATAAATTCTCATAGGCAGGAATAATATTTTCCCATGCGTAGGTGGGGAGACGCTTTTTGGCTTCGTTTGCTATTTGTAAACGCAGTTCAGGTTTTTCAATAAGCTCAGCGATGGCGCGGCCCGCCGCATGATGATCTATGGCAATGCACTGCGCCGTTTTGGCAAGTATTCCACCGTAAGATTCACGTCCGCCAATCATAAGCTCGGCCAGTTCACCGCCTGCGCCCGAAGGTGGTTGACTTGTTGGGACAAGAAAGCCGTCTTTTCCATGTGTAACGCTTTCGCGATAGCCGTCCCAGTCAGATAAAACGCGCGGCAGCCCTGCGGCAATGGCTTCTATGGGGGTCAGGCCGAAGCTTTCTTGAATATTATCGACTAGAGATAAAAAGATATCTCCTGCTGCCCACAAGCCATCAGGGAAACGTTTGTCGTGTGTGTCGATAAAGGAAACTTTTGCATTCAAGCAAACACTTTTGGCTAAGTTTTCAAATTTTTGCGCGGCTGTTTCCGGTACAAAATAACCTTGCATAATAAAATGCACAGACCGCCCCGTTTTTTGAGCAGCTTCTTGGACAGCGAGGAACATCGGCAAGGGGTGGGCTTTAATCGAATAGCTTAGGCGACCGACCCATAAAACAACGACATCCTTTTCATCCAGCCCAAGAGTTTGGCGCTGAGCTTTCCTTTTTTCCGGACTTACTTTTTTTTCGATTTGTTCGATGTTAACGCCGAGCGGAATAACAGGAAGCTGAATAGGACAGGTATAATTGGCCCCAAAACGTTCAGTTAAATAATCACCATAATGAGCAAAAAAGTTCTGGACAACTCTTTTGATGGATTCAGAAGGACAGACGAGTGCATCTGATTTCTTGCTGGGGCCTAGGCAATAGCGTGCTAAAACGGCACCACTATCTTTGCCTGCAATAGCGTGGGCAAGACCGCAAAAAGAAAAGCCAGAAGAGGGAAGAAGATTGCGTTGCCAGAGCAAATGACGTGGATCAGGATCGGCACGAAAGATTGTGTCGAACGCTTCCATATTTTGGCGCGGGAAACGATCGCTTAGAAAAACGAGCCGCGCAGAAGAAATTCCCGCTTCTTGGGCCGTTTCTTCAAGTTCCGCTATGGATTCTTCTTGGTGGATAAAAAAGAAAAAGCGTTCTTGGTTGCTATAGCTAAAAGCGGCGCGAATCCAGTCTGAAATAGCAACCTGAAGTCCATAGATTTGACCTGGTTTGGGGGGCTGTTTAACAGTCGAATAATGAATCGCAAGTTTCATGATGCGTGCATCATTTCATAAGATTGGCTCGGCGTAAAATACTTTTCCATGATATAGGGCGCCTCGGCTTTGTTGAATAAATGGCCTCTTGTGAATCAAAGATTAAGGATTTAGGCAGACGATTCCTTTGTAAAAAAGCAAGGAGATTTCCCATGAGCGAAGGTAGAAGATTTATCCCCAAGAAGTCCATCAAAAACTGGAGCGTGCATTCGGTGTCGTTGGTTTGTGAGAGTGGGATGGTTAGCGCAATCAACAAAAAGCTTTCTTAACAATCAGGATCAAGCAACCTTGCCCCATGAATAACATGTAAAACGAAGACCTCTTTTTTTCTCACTATAAAAAGAATGCGATATTTTCCATGGATTAGGTGGCGTAGTTTATAGCCTCGTCTTCCGCTTTCTGGGGCAAGAGCACAGCGCTTCGGCATATTCTTTAAGATACGAATTTTATCGAGAAGCTTATCAACATAAGTTTCAGCTCTAACAGGCGCATCAAGGGCAATATAATCCATAATGTCATCAAGATCATTGAATGCCGTGTCCGTAAGCTGAAGTTTATATTTTATCACTCTTGCTTTCAGCTTTTTCTAAAATGCTTGGCTTTTAATTTTGTAACAGCTCCTTCAAAATCATGAACACGTCCTTCATTTATATCGTTCAGAGCATGATCGAGTTTTAAAAGCTCTTCTCCACGCGAGGCCATATCCAAAAGACGTTGGTAAGATGAGGCTTCTTGAACAACAAATTCTGCGCGGCCATTAACGGTTAAAACAGTCGGGTTCCCTGTCTTTTTAAGACGTTTTGCAAAGACCCGCGTGTTACGTGCAAAATCGGTCAAGGAATGTATATCTTCTAGATTTATCATGGCGTTACCTGTGTGCGAATTAACAGTGAATAGCATCATATCATGCTGTTCCTAAAGGATCAAGAACATGCCCAACCGCAACATCGCAGTCCGCATGTCCGTTATGGAGGGAGGTAAGGTCAGTCATTGATCATTTTCTTAAAGCCTTTGGTTAACCCGCAGCTTTTTGAGTACTTCTTGCAAACGGTTTATCGCCTGCGCGTGATCGTCTTGTGCGGTCATCTCGATGAGGCTAGACTATGACACAACCTCACAGTGTCCCATCCTTTTGGGGAGAGCCTAAAGAAGGTTTGGTGGAGGAAAACGGCGAGATTTTGAACCACGCGGCCATGGATGAACTCCTCCGCTGGGGCATGATGACCGAAAATATTCGCGGCTTTTCAGGTCGTTGCAGTTCTATTCAAAAGTAAGCAATTTCTTGCCTTTTTGGGCCTCATCCTGTGGATATTAACTTTTAGCCTTATGTTTTTGTTCAAGATATATCACCCAGTTTTTGATCCATTCCATATGATTAGGTGTGTCATCAACAAATACTCCCCCGACTTTTGTCTGGACAGACATTTTTCCTGATTCCATTTGTTTCAATTGGGTTTGAAAGGAGGCAAGCATTTTTTCTTCTTGATCAGACATGAGGCGTTTCCTTTTTATGGTTTGTTGAATCGCCTTACAAAAGTTCCGCATAATCTCTGAGCGTAGATACGGTTTGCACGAGGCCCAATTCTTCTAACGTTGAAAACATTTGACTAATATTATAGGGCGGATTTTTGAGTGTTTCGCGCATATTTTTGACAGAAAAGCAAACTGTGCCTGGGGCGAGGTCTATGAGGTGGGAAATAAACTCGTCTGGATGCTGAGCCTGAATGTCATATTTGTTTAAAATGTTTTCAGGAAAATCTTTCAGATTATACGTTACGATAACGTCTGCACGACAGCGGATTGCAGCAGCTAAGACGTGTCGGTCATCAGGGTCGGGTAAGGCCATAGCTTGAATTAAATCTTCATAATTATGGACAAGGCCGTTAAGAACGGCTTTGTCCATGAGCACGCGCGTTCTGTTGAGTTGTTCTTTTGTAAGGTCGGGTCGATCCGTAAGAAGGTTTCTTATCCATTCATCATGAATTTTATCTGTCCATTTAGCGCGATAGAGTCCTGTTTTTGCTAGATGAACGAGAAGGTCTCTTATCGGGGCGGGATAGAGAACGCAAGCATCAAGAAGAGCCGTAAAAGTTGCCAAATTAATATCCCATGTTTAGTTCTTGAGCTTGTTGTGCCAGTTCCTTCATTGCTTCGTCTTGTTCGGCCTCAATTTTCTTTTTGTAGGCAAGCAAATCAGATACGCAAATGCGACGATGTGTGCCGACTTTCTTATATTTTAGTGCACCTTTTTCTAGGAGACCAACAAAAAAGGGACGCGAAACATTTAAGAATTCTGCTGCCTGTTGCGTTGTAAGATCCATATCAACAGGAATAACTGTAACAGGTTTTCCTTTGGCCATATCTTTTAAGATGTCGAACAGAAGCCGAACAACGAGAGGAGGCAGAGCAATCTCTACAGATTTCCCGTTTTCACGAAACTGAACTTTGATGGCGGACCCTGTCTGGTTTACATAGCGAGCAACCAGACGGCTGGCTTCTTCTGCCATCGTCATGTCAATAGCGCTCGGGGGAATGAGCGGGGTTAGATCATCGCTGTGTGTACGCATGGAACCCTCCTTACTTATTTGGACGCTTTCGAGCTTCTACGAACCCATACGGACGTTTACGGACAATGATAAGCCCCATATCCTTTAAAAGCAATAAACGAAACAAACGAAATATTTGAAACATGTTGGGAGTCGATCTAGAACTCAAGGGAGAGGCTGGTCAATCTATTGAATTACAATACAAAAAGCACAAATTTTGAGGCAGGCTGGTTTGTGTTGGCCGGATTGACTAAACACCCATTGAAACTCCCAACAGATGTTAATAAGGCTCGCGAAATATCCTGTAACCTATTGAAAGAAAATGGTGGACCCAATCGGGATCGAACCGACGACCTCTACAATGCCATTGTAGCGCTCTCCCAACTGAGCTACGGCCCCAAAGGTCTCGACTTTCGAGAGCCCCGCATTTAGGGAACGGCGCTGGTGCCTGTCAAGCGAGGCCCACGCCGGCATTGGCGCCAGCCGAGGCGTTCTTCGGACTTGCCCTTGAGGGCGCCTGTCCGCCGCATGGGACCTTAGTGCCG
>DOBW01000063.1:0-4644 GCA_003504035.1 Rhodospirillaceae bacterium
AGCTCCTTAGAGAAAAGAATATCCTCGGGAGTACGCGCACCAAAAAGAATAGAAATGTTCCCAAATTTTTGACGCTCTTTTATGGCCTTGTAAATCGCAGGGCGCAACGGAGCAAGACCAATACCACCCGCCACAAACACGAGATCTCGACCTTCCGCCACGGCCAAAGGCCACTCAGACCCGAAAGGCCCCCGAACACCAACGCTTGCGCCAGCTTTAAGTGAATTAAGCGCCGCAGAAACAGTTCCAACGGAACGCGTAGTGTGAACAAGAACTGAGCTGTCGGTAGGATCTCCACTCACAGAAATAGGAATCTCACCTACACCGAAGACATAAAGCATATTGAACTGCCCAGGCCCAAAGACCACAGGAGAACCGTCTTCTGGCTCCAACGACAAAGTAAAGGTATCAGGAAGTTCTTTTCGGACTGAAAGCACACGAAAAGAACGAGGATGCATAGGATCCGGCCCCTCAGAATAACTGTGGGCGTCTTCCTGTTTTTTGATGCTGATTTTATGGCTCATGCTTCACGTCCCATGCCTTGATGTTATTCGATTATTTCTCAGAGTCCTTGATAGCTTTAGCTTCTTTAGTGATATCAATCCCAACAGGACACCACGTAATACAACGCCCACAACCGACGCAACCAGAGCTACCATACTGATCATGCCAATTAGCAAGCTTATGGGTTATCCATTGCCGATACCGTGATTTGCCCTCGGTCCGAATAGCCCCCCCATGGATATAGCTAAAGTCAGTCGAAAAGCAGGAATCCCATGACCGCCAGCGTTCAGCGTGATCACCGGTCAGATCTGTTGTTTCCTCAACTGTGCTACAGAAGCAAGTTGGGCACACAAGCGTACAATTAGCACAACTCATGCAGCGTTCAGCCACATCATCCCAGCGCACACTATCAAGATTGCGCTGCAAAACGTCCTTAACCTTCGGAATCATTCTACGTTTAATATCCGAACGTGCTTTACTTGCTTGCGATAAAACCGCAACTGTGTCGCTGTTGCGCACAGCACGATGAGGCAAGAGATCAAAAATCAAAGCCCCAGGTTCACTTCCAACTTCAACCAAAAACTCATGCTTGGGTGAAACAGAAAGCTCTGTCAAAGCCAAATCAAAGCCTTGCCCCTCCTTGACATGAGGGTCTCCGCCCATTGATGTACAAAAACATGTGCTGGCCGCACGCGAACAATTAACAGCAACGATAAGAGCCTTACTACGGCGTGCCACATAACCAGGATCCGAAAAGATGCCTTTTTTGCAATCGTCCTCTCGCCCAAAACCGAAAACCTTGTCCTGAATCTTGATAGCTTCAAGCTCACAGGAACGCACCCCGATAAAAGCATAGGAAGGAATTTTTTCTTCTTTATAGGTCGATTTAAACCCGTCACCGTCTTTCTCGCCGCTCCATATTTTGTGCTTAGGCGGAAAAAGGAAATGTTTCCAGCTTGTTGGCCCAACGACATACTCAAAGAAAGAGCCTTTTGTTCCAGGCACGACACGATATTTTCCGCCTTCTTGCTCATCCGACATTCCAACAGGAAAATCATCCAAGGCAGAAATTTCTTCGTAAACAATGGCCCCATCACGAAGCTTAGGACCAATAGGTGTATAGCCTATTTTGGCCAAAATACTCAGAAGGTCAGCAATACCCGCTTCATCAATAACGGCTTTTGTGCCAACAGGAACGGACGCGCCCTTTGTACCACCTTGGGCCGCATTCTTGTGTTTATGGGCAACACGCGATTTGGTCAAACCACACCTCCTGAAACGTATAGACTGGATTTAGCGCCAGAACGGCACTATCGGTAGGAATCGGAAACGAGAATCTTATAGCCAAAGAGAATCACAAGATAACCGCACCAACTAGCACAACAATAAAGCAATTCTTTACCAAAAAAGAAAGGGGCTTTTTTGTTTTTTATAAAAAGCGTGACATCATTTCACGAAAAGAACATTGTCAAAATAATGCAAAGCTTCGCGTAATAAATGAGTTCTATTGTATGGTTTAGGATAATCCAAAAAGACGGTAATATTCTTGTTTTTCCTGCCATTTTTCATCAACCTTAACATCCAAAAACAAATGCACAGGATGACCAAATTGCGCGGCCATTTCGGCGCGGGCAGCCACGCCTATCTCCTTAATCCGCGATCCTTTTTTTCCTAAAACCATGGCACGGTGCCGCACATGTGCCACAAGAATCATCTGACGCACCATGACAGAGCCATCTTGGCGCGTTTCCCAGTTTTCTGGAAAAACGGTTGCCCCGTAAGGAAGTTCATCATGTAACTGCAAAAGCAGCTGTTCGCGCGTTATTTCCGCCGCCAAGAGACGCTCGGAAAGATCTGTAAGCTGATCCTCAGGATAGGCCCACGGCCCCTCAGGCATGGCCTCAAGAAGGTGTTTTTTAAGATCATCGACACCATCTCCTGTCAGAGCTGAAATCATAAAAATCTTGTCAAAAAGACCACTTGCCTGAAGATTCTCAGCCAAAGGAAGAAGTTTCTCTGCTTTGATTTTATCAACTTTATTGAGAACAAGCGTCGCCTTTTGACCACGCTGCGCCAAAGCCTCTACAATATCCTGACTTTTTACATCCGGCTGGCGCACACTAACATCAACAAGAAGTAAAACGGCATCTGCCCCTTCAAGACTTTCCCATGCAGATTGCACCATCGTTTTTTCAAGCCTTGTTTTCGGCTTAAAAAGTCCGGGCGTGTCAAGAAGCCCCATCTGCACATTTTCTTCTGTCAAAAGCCCTAAAACGCGAATACGCGTAGTCTGTGCCTTACGCGTGACAATGGAAAGCTTCTCTCCCAAAAGCTGATTGAGCAGCGTTGATTTACCTGCATTGGGTGCTCCTAAAAGCGCAACAAAACCGAAACGCGTTTTTGTATCTTGAGTCATTTTTTTTCTATTTCTTTCAAAAGCATTTCTGCTGCCCCTTTTTCAGCTTCTCGTTTCGACGTTCCCTCACAAATGACGGAATCAACACCTTGAACAACAGCTTCAATCTTAAAAATAGGCGCATGGGGCGGACCGGCTTTTTCAACAACACGATAAATCGGCAAAGGAAGACCTCTTCCCTGCGACCATTCCTGCAATGCACTTTTAGGATCAGCAGGAGCCGCCTCGGTGTGAATAACCTTATCCCAAAACTTTTTGATGAAATGCTGCGCTGACACGAGTCCTCCATCAAGATAGATAGCCCCAATTACGGCTTCTATAGAGTCAGAAAAAGCGCCAAGATTTTGTCGTATATTTTGAGGCTCAGAACTTTGAGCAAGCTGCAAAAATTTTTCAATTTCGAGTTCTTCACCCACACGCCGAAGCGCATCACGATTGACAAGAGAAGCATGCCTTTTCGCCAGATCACCTTCAGCTTCCCTAGGAAAAAGCTCGTAAAGCCAAGCAGCAACAACAAGGCCTAAAACACGATCACCCAGAAATTCCAATCTCTCATAGGCCGACACATTTTTTTTCTTCTTCCCGCTACCATAGGATAAAGAAGGATGCGTTAGCGCTGACTCCAATAAAGAAATGTCTGTAAAAGAATAGCCTGCTCTGGCTTCAAGCTCGCTTGTTTTAAAATATATAGCCATCACACAATCTTCATAAAGAGGCGCTGCCAGCGAACGGCGCTAGGCCAACGCCACACTTCCCAGAAATGAGCTCCCTCTCCAATAGAAAAGAAAATCACTTCGGCACGGCCAACAAGATTCTCTGCTGGCACAAAACCAACATTACGCGTTCGAGAATCTTGAGAATTATCACGATTATCGCCCATAAAAAAGTAATGCTCCGGCGGAACAGAAAAAACAGCTGTATTATCCAACCCGCGATTATCACCTTCTTCACGGATAACATGCGAACCACCACTTGGGAAAACTTCGGTGTAATCGGCAGCATCATCTGGCGGAATTAAATAATTTTCAGCAATGGGTATCTTCAGTTTACGGCGATCCACAGCAACGCCGTTGACATAAAGAAGACCATGCCGCACTTGGACTTTATCTCCGGGAAGACCTATCAATCTCTTTATGTAATCCGTGTGATTATCACGCGGCAATTTGAAAACAATAACATCCCCTCGCTTTGGCTCCGAGGCAAAAAGCCTGCCGGAAAGAGGCAAAAGCCCGAAAAGCGTGGATCGCGAAGAATATCCATAAGTATATTTGGAAACAAAAAGAAAATCACCGATCAAAAGACTGGGAACCATAGAACTTGATGGAATATTAAAGGGCTCGAAAACAAAGGCCCTAATGCATAAGGCAATAAGAGCAGCTATAACAAAGGTACGCGCCGTATCATCTACTGTTCCGCTTGCTTTTGCGGCAAATGTTTCTGAAGTTTTGCTATTTTGTTCCGTCATCTCACCGACCTATTTCTTTCCTGACCCGTTTTTATAGTCGTTTCAATTAAGAATTTCCTATAGGCGAAAATTGCTTTTTGGCAAATCGAGCTGCGTAAGCGTAAGCGTACGCTTGGGTACGTGCGTAAGCGAGATTTGTCAAAAGGTGATTTGCAGCCATAGGCAATTCTTAAGTGGAATGACTATAGCAGGGTATGGCCTCAATAACCACAAACGCCTGCGCAAGAGGATAATCATCGGTGATTGTTAAATGAATCCG
>DOBW01000063.1:4760-10412 GCA_003504035.1 Rhodospirillaceae bacterium
CAACAAGCCTCCTTAGCTGCAAAACGCTTAGCATAAACGGCTGCTGGCGAAGGTTTTCGCTCCGCCTTGGCCTTTTCCTCAGATGTAAAGACACGAGCGACAAAACGCTGCCCATGGCGCTTAAGGGTCGTCTCAATGCGCCTGATATCAATTAAATCGCTACCAATACCCAAAATCATGTAGTTTTTTCCAAAAAAGGTTAGAATTTAAGCTGTTCCATAGCTACGATAGCCCTTCACTCCTTCGCAAGTATAGACCCTAAAATGACATTACCTCAAATAAAAGACATAAAAACCCCGCCTCCCGAAGAGGCTACAACCCCGCTTATGAGCCAATATTTGACGATCAAGGCGCAACATCCCAATTGCCTGCTTTTTTTCCGTTTGGGCGATTTTTATGAAATGTTCTTTCAAGATGCTGTGACCGCCTCCCACGCGCTTGATATTACACTCACCTCACGCGGACAAATGAATGATCAAAATATCCCCATGTGCGGTGTCCCATTTCACGCTTATGAAGGTTATCTTGTCAAACTGATCCGTAAAGGATTTCACGTTGCCTTGTGTGAACAAACCGAAGCTCCAGCCGAGGCAAAAAAACGAGGCCCTAAATCCATCGTCTCACGCGAAGTTGTACGGATTGTCACACCGGGAACCGTGACAGAAGAGACTCTTTTAAGCGCACAAGAATCCAATTATTTAGCCTGCGTTGCACAAACAGGCCAAAAGATAGGCTTAGCATGGTTAGATTTAGCCTCTGGGCAACCCTATGCTGAAAAAGTCACAGCAAGCTTTCTCGACAGTGCCCTCGCCCGCATCAACGCTTCTGAGATTCTTACGGCACAAAAAATCGTAGAAAATATTGACCTTTTCGAAAAGCTCTATTCTTGGCGCGAAAAATTGACCGTCCAACCCGATGCTCGTTTTGAAAGCAAAAACGCCGAGCGTCTTCTCTTAAAAACTTATGGCGTTGGCGATCTCAGTGCGTTTGGTGATTTTTCCCGCGCCGAAATTACAGCACTTGGGGGGCTTATAGACTATATCAGCCTTACCCAAAAGAGTGATCTATCCCATCTGAAACCACCGCGCCCACAAAGCTCCAACAAAGAGCTTGTTATGGATTCCGCAACGCGGCGAAACCTTGAATTAACGCGCACCTTGTCAGGTGAGAAAAAAGGGTCTCTTTTAGCCTCCATCGACCGCACGACAACCAGCGCGGGAGCACGCCTCCTCGCCTCACATGTGACATCCCCCCTTACAGATGTAGGATTAATCAAACATCGCCTTGAGGCTGTTTCTTTCTTTGTTTCTAGGAAAAAACATCGCGCTTCTATAATGAGGGAACTTTCCCACACACCAGATTTAGAGCGCGCTTTGGCGCGCCTTTCCCTCGCGCGCGGTGGGCCACGCGATCTCGCAGCTGTCCGTGATGCACTAGAAAAAGCTGAAACCCTTCGGTCCAAACTTCTCGCCTTTAATGCCGATGAGATTCCCCATGACCTCGTGGCAGCACGACAAGGACTTGGCGAACACAGCGCCTTACAAGACAAACTAAAACGCGCCTTAAAAGAAAACTTACCGCTTTTGTCTCGCGATGGAGGTTTCATTGCCCGAGGCTATAGCGGCGGACTGGATGAGCTAACGACACTGCGCGATAACAGCCGCCAGCTGACGGTGAACCTACAACAAAAATATGCAGCCGCAGCGCAAACACCGAGCCTCAAAATCAAACACAATAAAATGATCGGCTATCACATTCTTGTTTCGCCATCTCATGCTGAAAAATTGTTGGCTCAAAAAGATCTTTTCATCCACCGCCAAACACTTGTAAGCGGCGTACGCTTTACAACCGTAGAGCTAAGTGAATTAGAACAAAAAATATCACAAGCCGCTGACAAAGCTCTATCGCTCGAACTTCAACTCTTCGATAGTCTCGTCAAAGAAATAAGCTCCTATCTTTCCGAATTACGCCATACGGCGGAAAGTCTCGCTGAAATTGACGTGGCAACCGCACTAGCCGATCTGGCTGAAGAACAAAATTATTGCAGGCCCGAAATTGACCAGTCTTTAACTTTCAAGATTAAGGATGGCCGCCATCCTGTTGTTGAACAATTTCTTTCAAAAAAAGCCGATGGAGCACCTTTTATCAGTAATTCCTGCGATTTAGGCTCCAAGCAAAATCTCTGGCTTTTGACAGGTCCTAATATGGCCGGCAAGTCGACCTTTCTGCGCCAAAACGCCCTCATCGCCATTTTAGCCCAAATGGGAAGTTTTGTTCCAGCCAAAGCAGCCCACATTGGCATTATTGACCGGCTCTTCAGCCGCGTAGGTGCTGCCGACGATCTCGCACGCGGACAATCTACCTTTATGGTCGAGATGGTGGAAACGGCCGCCATTTTGAATCAAGCCAGCAAAAATTCTCTGGTCATTCTCGATGAAATTGGGCGCGGCACAGCAACTTACGATGGGCTTTCGATCGCCTGGGCGACCATCGAACATCTCCATGAAGTGAACCATTGCAGAACGATTTTCGCGACCCATTATCACGAACTCACGCAGCTTTCTAAAAAAATGCCGGCCCTTTTCTGCGCTACGATGAAAATCAAGGAATGGGAAAAAGAAATTATCTTCCTCCATGAAGTCGCCCCCGGCACTGCCGATCGTTCTTATGGTATTCACGTTGCCCAAATGGCGGGGATACCAAAATCTGTCATATCACGCGCTGAAATGGTTCTTCAACAGCTTGAGACAGGCAAAACGGAGGAAAGAAAGACCTCTTTGATCGATAACCTCCCTCTTTTTAGTTCTATCGTAACAAAAGAGGATGAAAGGAATCATGATTCGCCTATTTTAGAGTCGATTCGGGGCATTAAACCCGATGAAATGACCCCTATGGAAGCCCTTAAAGCCCTTTATGATCTCAAAGAAAAAATGCCCTAAAAAGAATCGAATCGATTCGATTTAGCATCAAAATTTTCACAAAAATACGCTCTGCCTCAATTCTAGAAGAGACTCTTTTCAAACATCCCCAAGCAATGCTGTGAGCCTGTGTAAAAATAAAGGAAAAAGAGTCGCCGAAAGAGGAGGTTAACACTTCCCTTTCTCATTAACTTCCTGTTAAACTCGCGGCGCTAGCTGAGCTTTGTGCGAGTCGCAACGCCTGCTCTCGTTTGTTTTTGCTTTATATCAAAGGCTTAAACTTATGAGAGACATGTTTTGTACATCCAAGCTCTTCTTGCATGCACTTGACCAATTTATCCACGGCTTTGAGGCTCACATGGTTGATCCAACAAAAATATCTCCTACGCCTGTTCGCACCCTATCCCCTGCTCAGGGTTCTGCTAAGGCAAAACAAGGTGTTAAAAAGAAAATGGCGCCGCTTAAACGGCCCGCCTCGGCAACCGCCCCGAAGGCGCAACCTGCGCCTCGCCATGTCATGCGCAAAACCTCGCACAATTATTCAACAACCCCTTTTTGGATGGGCATGCTTCTTTCCATCGCTTGGGTTGGCACTGTCATTTTCGTGATGATGAACTCTAGCGGCATGACCAGCTTCGCTGGATTACCTTTGACCAACTGGGCCATTGGCATTTCGGCCATTATCTCCCCTGTTGCTATGATCTGGATGATTTCTGCCTATCTACAACGTGCTGCTGACGTTCAATCCGTAACAGAACCCCTACGCCGTCAACTTGCGATGATTACGGGTGAATCAGGTGCCGCTGAAATTCGCGTACGCCGTTTCAATCAAGCTATCAAAGAGCAGCTTGAGCTTTTGCGCAGCACGAAAAATGTCGGTGATGGTGAACTTATGGCTATTATTGAACACATCAATGAACACAAATCCGATCTGGAGCAATTCGAACAACAAAGCCTTTATCAGGTAAAAGAAATTCAAAACGTTATCCAACGCAGCATGCAGTACATCGAGAAATTGATGGAAGACAAGTTCACGATGCTGCGCGTTTTAGACAGCAAACTTGTTCAAAGCGGCGACTCCGTTGCCCAACAAACGGAAGGCATGCGCGATCAAATAGGTGGCCTACTTGAAAACGTTGAATCACACGCCTTGCTTGTTGCTTCATCGGTAGAAACGGCTATGAAGAACAGCCAAACACTTGCAGACACCACACACTCACAGGAAGCAAGTCTCATAAGTGCGGCCGAAACGGCATCGACAACGCTGCAAGAACTGTCGAGCCGTATTGACACAGATATTGCCCATTTTCTCGGGCGCACAGGCCTTGCACGTGAAGAAGCAGAACGGCTTGCCAGCACCCTCGACACACAAACACGATCACTTGATGAACTCAGCACACTTATGCCTGCCCGCATCAGTGAAACAGAATCCATTCTACGCGGCGTAGCTGATCGTCTTTATGCCAGCGAGGAACTGGCGAGAGAACAAGCGACATCGCTCAGCGATAGGCTTTCTGAAAAAACTGACAACCTCCAAGCTTTCCTCGATCGCTTTTCGTCTCGCGTGGGCGAAATCGACACAGGTCTTCAACAAAGACAAACCGATCTAGATGGTCTTGTTGTTCGCATCAGCGGCGCCAGCAATGACCTCACGCAACAACTTGACTCAAGCCTCTCTGGCCTTGGAAACCGCGCCGAAACGCTTCTCAGTAATTTTGCAGAAACGAATGATAAGGCGAAGAAGAGCACAGACGAGATTGCCGTACAGCTTTCTGAAACGGCAGCACGTTATGAAGCCGCAACCCAACATCTTGAAACTGTATCAGATGCAAACAGCGAAAAACTAAAAACCATCTCTGGCGAAGTTAACGAACAAATCTTGCAGTTTGAAACGCTTCAAAGAGCCTCCGAACGTGCAGGTTCTGTTGTTCAAGAAAAAGCCAGAACAGCTTTGGACAACCTGCAGCAGGTGCTCGAAAAATTACTCACCACACGCGATGCTACCCAAAATATCGGCGATGTCCTCACGGAAAAACTCGTCAAAGCAACCAACAGCAACGAGCAAATTATCACCCGCATAAACGAAGCTGCCCGCATGAGCGTTCACGCGCTCGGCATTGCAACGGAATCGCTTGGCAAACAAGAAGAAGGCATCACAGAAAAAACACAAGATGCAGAATTGACTTTGCGCAACACCATGACGGAATTACAGCAGCAAGCGCAGGGTTCTGAAAAAGCTATGCGCGAACAAAATGAAATGCTGGCAACCCTTTTGCAGGATGTCCACACGCGTCTGGATAACACAGACAAGCATTTGAAAGAATTTGCTGCAATGGCGGCAGAACCAGTTCAAAAAGCTGTGGCGCAAATCGAGCAAAGCACAACACAAGGCCGCGAGTCCATTTCTGAATATGGCAGCGACATGCAAACACATCTCGACCGTCTGCAACAATTCAACACCCACATTAGCAAGATGGGGCTAGATGTTGGTAAAATGACAAGCGATACACTTGTCTCAATCGAAGATTTGAACAAACGTTTTGAAACTGTTCGTGCCTCACAGGGCGAATCCACACGCATCGCGCTTGATCAGTTTGATAACATGGCTAAACGTCTCCAGAGCGAAACAGAGAACCTAGGATCAAAGGCAGGCGAAGCCGCCACAGCCTTGCAAGATGCAGCCACACAAGTCGGTAAGCAAAGCTACATTCTTCAAACTGAATCTGAAGATTCC
>DOBW01000190.1 GCA_003504035.1 Rhodospirillaceae bacterium
GAAAGATCCAGCGTGTATTTTCGGTTATCCCACGATAAAGAGGTCTGCTCGATACGCGCCCGTGCCTGCGGCACAAGATATGAAAAAGCCACCTCAACATAAGGGGTTAAATCTCGCGTATCGAGTGGCTTGGAAGAAAACCACCACGCGCCAAAGACCAGCGCCAAAGCCATAAGAGCAAATAGGGCCGCCAGAGATCCAAGGGTAATTCGAACAAACTTTCCCATCCGAAGATCATATCGCCGCACTGCGCAACTGTCATGTGAAATTAACCTCGAAAAGCTCTGGAATAGTAAGGGGTTAAGTGCTTTATTGCAGGAGAAAGGTTCCGTCCATGACAAGAAAACCAAATATTCTTACACCAAGCAGCGAATCCCTTTATCTTGCAGCGCAAAATTTGCGGCTAGGAAAGCTTGTCGCCTTCCCAACTGAAACGGTTTATGGCCTCGGCGGAGATGCCACAAATGACCGTGCCATTGCCTCCATTTACGCGGCAAAAGGGCGGCCTCAATTCAATCCTTTGATTGTCCACATTGCGGATAAGAAGGAAGCACCTGATCTCGTTATTTGGAACAAATCCGCCGAAAAACTCGCCGACACATTCTGGCCTGGACCTTTAACTCTCGTTTTGTCACGCGCTCCGGACTCGCCCATAGCTCTTCTGGCCAGTGCCGGACTGGACACCATCGCCATACGTTGTCCCGATCACCCGATAGCACAACAGCTCATTGAACAAACACAAAGGCCTCTGGCAGCGCCAAGCGCCAACGCATCGGGCAAACTCTCTACAACATGTGCGCAGCATGTTCAGGATTCTCTAGGCGAAGATGTCTCTCTCATTTTGGATGGCGGACCTTGTCCCGTTGGCGTGGAATCAACCGTTCTTGATATGACAAGTAAGCCACCTACCCTTTTGCGTCACGGCGGCGTTACCAAAGAACAACTCGAAGCCTATCTGGGTGAAATCCAAGAGTCTTTGCACGATGAAAGTGCACCCAAAAGTCCAGGAATGTTACTCAGTCACTACGCCCCTACTATTCCACTTCGACTTGACGCGCAAACAGCTAGCGAAGAAGAAGCGGTTTTACTTTTTGGCGATGAGGAAAAGGTCAAAGGTGGAGGTGTACGCTTAAATCTCAGCGCAAAAGGAGATTTGACAGAAGCCGCCGCCAATTTATTTGCCATGCTCCATCAACTTGATCAGGAAAAGTTCAAAGGCATTGCCGTTGCGCCTATCCCGCAGACAGGTCTTGGTGCAGCGATTAATGACCGGCTACGCCGCGCCGCAACTAAATAACTAAGCCGCACCGGCAAGCGTTGACAAAAAAGAACGCTTCTGGCCCCCCGCATATTCGCTATAGCCTTTAATGCGATCAGCCGCATCAAGCCCCAGCATTTCCATGTCCATCTGTGCTAACAGCATGGTGGCAAAAGGTGTGCTTGTTTCCGCACTAAGACCAAACCCCATAGAACGGCTTGCCCCATAGCCCGAGGCATAAACATCAACGCTTGATGACACACCAGCTACCGAAGCAAATAAATCATTCTGTATTTTCTGCACATTCGGCGTTGTGTGGGAAGCGTAGCGAACCTTGGAAGAAACATCTCCCGCGCCATCAAACTTTTTATCAAAAAAGGCATAAACTTCGGCAACGCTGCGTGCACGGCCTGTTTTAGTGTCATAAAAAACGCTGCGATTGGCCGAAGCGGCGTCAGGCAAAATAGCCGCCGCCGCTACGTTGGGCGCAGCTTGCTTGGCCTTGAGAAAATTCTTCGCCCCACCAGCCCCTAAGAAATGGGCCATGTAAAGTTCGGTCGCGCCGATCTCGCCGCCAACAGTACGTGCAAGACTTTGCTGATTATCATTGGCAAGTTCTGCTGCCATGCTAGCAGCGACTTCGGGGTTCCTGCGCAGCGCCAAGATGGCTTTTTTATCCGCAGCATTAGCCACCCGCGCCGAGCCATCAGAGCCAACCGTGATTTTATCAGCAACCGCCGAAAGACCATGCTTGTCGCCATGGAGCTTGACGGTCTTGAGCCATGTCTGGTCAATAAACTGATAAAGCCCTGTTGCGGAGCTGGTGGAGGCCTTGGCATTCGGATTAAGGCCGCTTTCCTGCTTTGCTTCAGCCAGAAGGTAGGAAAAATCGACCCCTGTGCGCTCACTGGCTTGCTCAATCGCGGCAACAACACGGGCGCGGCCCGTCAGCGCTTGCGCTGATCCTGTTGTTATCCCACTGATTAAACTTACATCTTGAGCCAACGGAGCAATCCTTGCTGAGGTAAGAAGTTATCTTCCCCTTATAATAAGCAAGGAACGTGCCAAAAAACCGCTTAGCGAAAGTAAAACTCTAATTACTTTCAAGATTATCTGCTATAATCGGCCCTGTATTATTTATACGCCCCCTTATCACCATAAATGGAGTTTTAATTATGAAACTTAGAAAATATGCCGCCCTTACCGCAGCAGCATCTGCATCTGCAGTCCTTGCTTTCACAAGCCCAGCAAAAGCAGATGATTTAAATACTTGCCTGAAACAAGCAGAATGCGTAGTCGAAAGTCATATGAAAACAATTTCAGAAGAAGTAAAAGAATTTGGAGATCCCAATGCTACTAAGAAATACAAGCAAGAACTCCTTGAGCGAATGAGAATCCTATGCACAAAACGTTTTGGAAACAAAACACCAGCGCCACAATAATTTAAAAAACAATCCTATAGTCGTTTCAATTAAGAATTTCCTATAGGCGAAAATTGCTTTTTGTCAAAT
>DOBW01000160.1 GCA_003504035.1 Rhodospirillaceae bacterium
CCATGCTTTCGTAACATCAACGACACTCACATGAACCTCGGCCCCCTTGACACGCGCCTTCTGTGCCACCACATCAAGCCGCTCCCCATGGCGCCCCGCAAGAGACAAAACGTTGCCTTTTTGCGCATAAACCAGCGCAATAGCCTCACCAAGACCACTTGATGCGCCTGTAATAAGAATATGCATAAAAGCCCCCTAACGAGAAGGATGACGAAACCCAAACAGATCGCTATAATGCACAAAAGCACAGCAAAATGGAACCANNAGCCGAAGTTGACACACCCCTTTTTAATCCTATGATAACCCGAATGGCGCGGCGAAAAAACGCCCTGAACGTTCTCAAAGAACTTGTCCGTGGCACCACCACGAACTGCGTTCTTTTCGTTGTCAGATCGTTTTTTCGCGTCGCGCAGAACCCACGTTAATTATGAGTACAGACCCCACGATGACTTCTTCTCCTGTTTTTGGTGACCTTCAGCGCCGCGGCCTTATGATGGTATTATCCTCTCCTTCCGGCGCGGGCAAAACCACAATTTCACGAAAACTTTTAGAAGCAGACACCGCTATTGATCTTTCTGTCTCGGTCACAACAAGGCCGATGCGCGAAGGAGAAGTTGACGGACGCGATTATTTCTTTGTCGATAAAGTTGATTTCAATTTGATGGTCAACCGTGACCAACTTTTGGAACACGCCAAAGCCTTCGACAATTATTATGGAACCCCGCGCAAAGCCGTAGAGGACACACTTGCCCAAGGCCGCGATGTTCTTTTTGATATTGAATGGCAAGGAACGCAACAGCTCGCTGAAAAAGTGCGCGACGACCTTGTAAGTATTTTTATCCTGCCACCTGACTGGCACGAACTGGAGCGCCGCCTTCTCACCCGAGCACAAGATGATCCCGCAGAAATCAACCGCCGTATGGCTAAAGCCTCAGACGAAATGAGCCATTGGGCAGAATATGATTACGTAATCATTAACCGTAATCTTGAATCCTCCGTCCAAGCCATTTTGTCTATCCTGCACAGCGAGCGCCTTAAGCGCCGCCGACTTACAGGGCTTTCAGACTTTGTTAAAGGACTTCAAGCAGGCGCATAGCGCATTATTTTAACCAAAAATGAAACTATTTTTTTTCTCTAGGTTTGAATGCTATAGAAATCCTGTCGCCTTTATTTAAAGAGAAAAAAATGAAATTTAATAAACCCTCGAAAAAAATTTTAGACCAAGCTTATGCGCTTGCCAAAACAGCCGCCCGTCCCGATAGAAATGGAAGTCGTTACGCACTTTACAAGTTGCGCATCATGACAGAAGAACACACACCTTTGGGACATGGATGGACACATCTTTCAGGTTGCTTTATTGGCCTCGCCTCCTTTCTTTCCAAAGCAGAAAGAAGCCAACTTCCCTTCGCCGTGAGAACGGCCAAAGAATTTCTCCCCCTCATTGCCAAGAAGTCTTCTCTTAGTCGAAGAACGGGTCTTGAAATTCTTTTTCGTGCAATAAACGATCCAACATTTACAGCAGAACCAAAGGCCCCTCTTCTTGTCATCGCCGAGAGACATGTGCGCACACAAAAAGAAGAAGCACATGTCAACATCGCTTTTGATCATTTCCTTAAAGGAAAAATTATCCATTTTGACTCTTTGAAAAAAATGAGAGCTTTACAAAAAGGAACAGCGCAACCCGTTAAAAAAGGTGGAAGCGCCATAACGCGCCTATGTGTTCTTGGCATTCTTGATCAGGTTCACAAACTTCCCATCACGCGCCATCAAATCCCCAACAAAAAACAAGCGGATGCGTTTGTTCATGCATTAGCGAAATTAGAACCTAAAGAAGGCGTGCGAGACACTCAAACTCTTCTAAACTCAGCTCCTCGGCACGGCGCGTTGGGTCAAGGCCAGCTTTTTCCAAAAGCGCTTCACCGCCCAGCACCTTAAGAGAGCTGCGCAACATTTTACGCCTTTGGCCAAAAGCAGCCGCCGTAAGTTGGCCCATTTTTTCAAAAGAAATATCTTTGGACCGATCCGTGCGCGGCAATAAATGCACCACAGCCGAGTCAACCTTGGGCGGCGGCGTAAAGGCCTGCGCAGGAATGTCCATCACACGTTTTCCCCTGCAGCAAAATTGTGTAATCACGGACAATCTTCCATAAGCTTTGCTATTCGGAGGTGCCAAAAGGCGGTCAGCAACTTCGGCCTGAAACATAAGCGTCAGACTTTCAAAAGAATCGACTTGTCGAAGAAATCCCAGCAAAAGTGGTGTCGCTACATTATAAGGCAAGTTGGCAACAATCACACGTGGGGCTGGTGCCATATCAACAAAATTAAGTTCCAGTGCGTCATTTTCTATAATTTCAAGACGCCCGCGCGCCCAATCCTTCAAGGTGGATAAAGCCCAAACACAACGCGGATCTTTTTCAACGGCAATGATCTTTTTGGCTTTGCTTTCGACAAGGGGACGCGTTAAACCGCCTGGACCCGGACCAACTTCAAAAACCGTTTTGCCCGACAAATCACCGGCAAAAGAAACAATGCGTTTTGTTAAATTGAGATCCAAAAGAAAATGCTGGCCTAGCACCTTGCGCGCCGCCAAACCACTTTCCGCGATAACTTCCCGCAAAGGAGGAAGCTTCTCGCTAGATGACGGGGAGCTCAAGGGGCTGCCTTTAAACGAATATCGAGAAAAGCGTCACGCCGCAAATCACGTAAAAGACGCTGCGCCATGCGCTCCAGCTTTTCAGCACCAATCGCATTACGAATAGCATCACGGTCAATATTTTCTGGCACGGAGCGCGAACAAAGGAAAAGAACTGCGGCCCCTTTATCGGTAGCCATAGGCTCACTGCCCGCTCCCTTCTGCAGAGCAGAAACTTTCTCAAAAAGCCATGGCGGGGCATCCCCCAATGCAACTTCACCTAAATCCTGCCAGCTCCACGCTGGATAAGAAGCTTTCAATTTTTCCTCAATGCCCTCGCATCCCTTAACTTTGGCGCGCAAGTTTTTTGCTTCGAGAAAAAGCTCGTCCTTGTCAATCTGGTTTGAAAAGGCGCGAAAAGCCTGCCCCACATTAACCTTTATTTTCTCCGGATCACCAAAGGAAATAACCCGTCTATCTCGCACACCAAGTATATGGTATCCCGCCTCCGAACGCACAGGGCCGGCAACATCACCAACTTTCATTGTCAAAAGAAGCTCGTCAACTTCTGGCGCAAGCTCGCCAACCCGCACCCAGCCAATATCGCCGCCCGTTCCTGCGCCTGTTCCTTGTGAAAATTGCCGCGCAACAGCACCGAAAACAGCGCCCTCCTTAATTTGATCGACTAGCTTTTGGGAAAAAACACGAACCTGTTCTTCGTTTTCAGGCGTTTCAATCTCAAGAAAAATTTCGCTAACCATGTATTCTTGCTTACCGGCATTTTCTTTCAACGCCTCAACGGCAGCATCAATTTCTTCATCGCCAATATCAATGCGCGGACGAACCTCGCGCATGACAACCTTGCTCCACATCAACGCAGCCTTAACCTGTGCGCGAAGAGCCGAAGGCGGTACATTGTTAGATTTAAGAAAAACCTCCATGTCTCCACTAGGGATCTTATTGTCCTGCGCAAGCTTGCCTAAGGCTTTTTGAAGCTCGTCATCTGAAACATCAATCCCCAACTTTTCTCCCTCTTGAAGCTGAAGCTGCTCTTCAATCAAGGCCCGCACAATTTGCGGGAAAAGCCGCTGCCGCACCTCAGGCACATTGGGAACGCCCGAAGAAAGAAGCGCCAGATCCAATCGGTCCAGTACATCTCCGGTTGAAATAACAGATTCATTGACAACAACGGCAACGCCCTCAGCAAGGCGAAGTATACTGCTCTCTCCTTTTTTTTGGGGGGGGAAACGCGCCTGTGAAGGAAGCTGATCAACACGTTGAGCTTGTGCGGGCGCAGATAATAAAAGCGCTAAACCGCAAAGAAAAAGAGGAAGTCGTTTTAGCATGATCTCCATCCTATCTCTAGATAACAAATCTCGAATCTTCTTCATATTTCACCCATCTTCCAAATAAAGCAACGTTGCCTGTCCTGCCACTAAAGCGACAAGAGGTATAGCCCAAGCTGCGAGAATAACAGGCAAAGTTTGATTAGCCCCCAACGCCGTCACAACATTATTGAGCGAAAAAATAATGCTTCCGACAATAACACCTGCCATCAAAGCGTTTAGACTCCCGCCACGCCTGTTCATACGCAGCGAAAAAGCCGCCGCAAAAAACACCATAGCACACAAAAGAACAGGCTGTGCCAAAAGCATTTGAAACTGAAGCTCATGCCGCACAGGGGGCAGACCAATGCTTTTAAGAGCTTCAATAAAGTCAGGTAATTGCCAAAAGGAAATCGTCCCTAACGAGGCCATGCTGTCTTGAATCTTTTCAAGGGTCAAAGACGTCTTGAGATAAAAAAGATCCAACTGCTCGGGCATTTTTCCTTCTGCATTAAACCAAGCGTCCGTGATTTTCCAAGCCTCACCGGAAAGAACCGCGCGCGGTGCATCAATACGACCTAAATAAATATTATCTTGATCATAAACAAAAACAATGAGCGGTGTCAAAGTCAAAGGATCCATTGAAACTTTATCTGCATGCAAAAGATAGCGGCGCTCCCCTTCTTCCTGTCGAAGCCAGAGACCTGCTCCAGTCAGTTCCAAAGAAAGACTTCTCTTGAAATAGCGCGCTTCTAAAGCTTTGTAGCGCGTTGCCATGGTTGCCCCGACAGGATTGACTAAAGTCACATTAATGATGCCAAAAACAAGCGTCACAAGCAGCGCGGGCGCCAAAAATTGCCATGCCGAAACACCGGCGGCACGTGCAATAACAAGCTCTTGGTTGCGCGTAAGACGCCAAAAAGTAAACATCCCCGAAAAAAGAACGACAAAGGGAAGGATCTTTTCGATCGTCTCTGGCAACTTATAGGCTCCCATCCGCAACACCACGCCCAAAGTCGCCTCAACGAGGTCTGCCGAACGGCGCATTAACTCGGCAACTTCAAATAAATAAATGATGCCACCAAGCCCAAACAAAAAGGCAAAAAACCAGACCATATATTGTCGGCCTAAATAGCGAGAAAGGGTCAAGCTTTTCATCATGCTCTCTCCCCCAACCTCGACAAAAAGGCCCGTAACCGCCTAAAGATGGTGCTTTTCATATCCAACAAACTAAGACAAACAGGAACAGGGGCTAAAACAACCAGATAAAGAATGGGAGCCAACCACGCCTGTCGCGCCACTTGACTAACAAGTCCCAGCATCAGCGCTTGAACAACAACAATGGCCGCTGCCGCAACAAGAACACGCTGCGTCATACCGCGCCGATTAAAGTCCCCCACAAGAATAACCGTCACAGCAATAAGAGCAAAAGAAAGAGCCAATAACGGCCCCGCCACTCTTTGGTGAAGCTCGGCGCGGACCTTTCCCTTACTGTGAAAGTTGTGCCCATTGCCATAGAGTGTTTTCCACAAATGAGGAAGTGA
>DOBW01000109.1:0-657 GCA_003504035.1 Rhodospirillaceae bacterium
CTGACTTACGTGCGCGTTATGCAAAATATTCACGCAAATTGATTGAGGAAGTTTTTGCTGAAAAATATATTTATGAGCAGACCTTGGCTGTTTATAGTGAGATTCAATCATGAAGCCCCTTATCACAGGTGCGAGCGGTTTTATCGGCCAAAATCTTACCCACTCCTTTGCTAAAGAAGCTGATCTTCGTTTGTTGGTGCGTCAACCAACCGGCGATCCGCGTGAAAGAAAAGGCGATTTGTTGGATAAACCGAGCCTTGAGCAAGCTTGCGCAGGCAGAGATATTGTTTTTCACTGTGCGGGTTATGCGCATGCTTTTGATGTTTCTCGCGCCGAGGAAGAAAAACGTCATCACCAAATTAATTTTGAAGGTGCGGAAAATGTCGCGCGTGCTGCCAGCGCGGCGGGCGTGAAACGTTTTGTTTTTCTCTCTAGCGTTAAAGCCATGGGCGAGCCGTATCAGCTTTGCGTGGATGAAACTTTTGATGCGCTTCCTGAAACGGCTTACGGCAAGGCGAAACGTAGCGCAGAAGAATCTCTTTGTGAGATAGCGCGTCAAACGGGAATGGAAATTGTTTGTCTTCGTCTTGCCATGGTTTATGGCAAAGGATCACACGGCAATCTGGATCGCATGGCGGCCATGGTGCGTAAGGGATT
>DOBW01000109.1:717-3092 GCA_003504035.1 Rhodospirillaceae bacterium
TTTATGATGCGTTGCGCGAGGTCATGGGCATGAAGCCTGTCATCTGGGCTGTGCCTTCTTTTGTTTTGAAATCAGGTGCTTATCTGGGGGATTTTGTTCAAAAAACAACGGGTCATCGTTTGCCGCTTGATCGCCAAGCCCTTGATCGTTTATTAGGGTCAGCTTGCTACAAACCAACATTGATTGAAAAGGAACTTGGCTGGCGTGCGCGCACAAGCCTTATTCAAGGATTGAGCTATTTAAAAAAGGAAAATAAATGAGCCAACGTAAAAAAGACAAGTACCTTCCACCTGAAGATGCCTTGTGGTTGTTGCCACTTGGTGGCTCGGGCGAGATTGGGATGAATCTCAATCTCTATGGTACGGCGGGGAAGTGGCTTATGGTTGATTGCGGGATAATGTTTCCCGATGAAACAACTCCCGGTATAGAAGTTATTACGCCTGACATTTCTTTTCTTGCCGAGCGTTACAAAGATCTTGTCGGTATTGTTGTCACCCATGCGCACGAAGATCATCTCGGCGCGATTGAGCGTTTGTGGCATTCCCTTCGTTGCCCCATCTATGCGGTTCCTTTTGCGGCGGCGGTGCTGCGTGCCAAGTTTTTGCAAGCGCGATTGGAAGAAGAGCCTACCCTTCATGAAATTCCTTGTGGCGGTTCTTTCGAAGCTGGCCCTTTCTCTGTCGAGATGGTCGGCGTTACGCATTCGGTGCCGGAAAGCTCTATGATTGCGATTAAAACGGCGCATGGAACGGTCATTCATACGGGTGATTGGAAACTTGATGAAGATCCCATCGTTGGCAAGCTAACGGATGAAACGCGTCTTCGTGAATTGGGTGATGAAGGTGTTTTGGCGGTTGTTGGCGATTCAACGGGGGCTTTAAATGCACAGGCTGCGCGTTCAGAAAAAGATGTCCAAAAAAGCTTGAAAGAGCTTTTTAAAAATTATGATCAACGGATTATTGTTACCTGTTTTGCCAGCAACATTGCGCGGATGAAATCGATAGCGGCTTCGGCGCGAGACAATGGGCGTTATGTGTCGTTGGTGGGGCGTTCGCTGTGGCGCAATGCCGAGATTGCCGAAGGTCTTGGCTATTTGCCGGAGTTCAATGATTTTCTCAGCGAGCACGAAGCTATGCAAGCACCGCGTGACAAGATCGTGATGATTTGCACCGGCTGTCAGGGCGAGTCCCGTGCGGCGATGGCGCGTATTGCTGTTTTTGATCATCCCGTAGTTCATTTCGATGCGGGGGATGTTGTGATTTATTCGGCGCGTGAGATTCCGGGAAATGAAAAAGCGATTGCGCGCGTTCAAAATCTTTTAATCAAACAAAGGGTCGATGTTTTGACTTCGGATCATGCGCTCGTGCATGCATCAGGGCATGGTGGTCAGCCAGAGCTTCGCCAGCTTTACAAATGGGTGCACCCACATTTGGTTGTGCCTGTGCATGGGGAACCTCGTCATCAGGTTGCGCATGAACGATTGGCACATGATGAAGGTATTGAAAATGTCATGGTGCCTGCCAATGGTGATTTGATGCGCCTTGGCCCAGGTATTCATGAAAAAATTACAGAAATACCTGCGGGACGTTGGGGGCTTGATGGACGGCATTTGAGGCCGCTGGATCAACAGGTCGCCAAGCATCGCCGCAAGATGAACTTTTCTGGCGTGGTGGTGTTGACGTTAGTGTTGGACAAGCGCGGCATGGCGGCGGCGGAACCACAAGTGACGCTCTTGGGCATTGACGATAATAAGGCGCTCGTTTCTTTGCGCGAAGAGCTTAGCGCCGTTCTTTTGGATGAGATCGAGCGTATGCCTCGCGCTATTCTTTTGGACGATGATGCGATGAGGGGGGCGGTCACAAAAATAACCCGCCGTCACTTGCGCGAAGCGCAAGGCAAAAAGCAAATTGTCGAGGTTCATCTGGTCAGGGTTTAAATAATTTCACCTGTGATTACAGTGGGTTGGTGTCTTTTAGTTTCATTATTTTTGTGCTACAGTTCCGTTTGTAATTTAATGAGAAGAATTATTTTATAAAACGATAAGGACGTACCAACCATGACAGATTATCAAAATAAAGAAGAACCTGTTCGAGAGATAAATGTAGAATATGTTTTTACTGCCATCGAAAAAGCGAGAGCGAAAGATCGCTACGAAATGTTAGTGCAAACTTTAGATAAGTTTCCTAAAGAAGGACAAGAAGTAAAGCATCTTCATTCAAAATTGCTTGAGTGGGTTGTGGCAAAGAACAAAGTCGATAAAAGTCCCAGCAGACAACAACGGCAACTTCGCAAACTGGCATTGCAGTTCTTGGTGAACTCCAGAATAATCTTGGTGAACTCCAGAATAAGTGAGGACGGTGTTTTTGCTAGCAGAG
>DOBW01000048.1 GCA_003504035.1 Rhodospirillaceae bacterium
TTTTTAATGCTTTCAATATCGCCAACGGAGGCACCACCAAATTTAGCAACAAGAAGAGACACGAGAAAAAAGACCCTTATATTGTTAGCATGAGCTCCCCATGCTATGGTCTTATAAACTTAATGCCAACAATCTTTTTGCAGTGTAGCAGAGACAGCATGAATAACTCCCCTTTTTTGGCAGCGAGCGTTGCCCCTGCCGAAGTTGCCCATTTTTCGGATTGTGCAGATGAATGGTGGTCGCAGCGTGGAATTTTCGGTGTTTTACACGACTTAATACCGTTACGTTTACGTTATGTCATGACGCAATGTGATGCCTTTGGTGTGCAAAAAAAAGACTCAAAAAAATCTTTTGAAGACCTTTGTATTTTAGATATGGGGTGTGGTGGTGGCCTGATGACAGAGGCTTTGGCGCAGCAAGGGGCACGAATCACAGCTGTGGACGCCTCTGCCAAGGCGATTGATGTAGCCCAAAAGCATGCGCAAAAAAGTGGTCTTGAAATTGACTATCGTGTAGGAACGGCTGAAGCTTTGGCGCAAGAAAAAAAACGTTTTGATGTAATTGTGGCGCTGGAGATTGTCGAGCATGTTGCTGATCTCGATTCTTTTATGCGTGCCTTATCTGCATTGCTTAAACCCGAAGGCTTGTTGATTCTCTCGACGCTTAATCGCACGACAAGCAGTTTTCTTTTAGGCACCGTCATGGCGGAATATGTTTTGGGCTGGGTGCCAGCGGGAACCCATGATTGGGATAAGTTCGTTCGGCCCAGTGAACTGGCGGCGCTTTGTGAAAAGAACAAAATGATGCCTGTGGATGTAACAGGCCTTGTTTATCGTCCTCTATGGCGCCGTTTCGAGCTTTGTCAGGCTAAAACTAAGGTTAATTACTTTATGACAGTGAGAAAAGAGAAGAAAGAAATCCGAAAACCTTGACTCTTTCTTGTGGGGCACCTATAAAATGCCGCTTAGAAGAAGATGTGGCGCGATCCTGTGAAGCAAGGGTTTTTGCTGCCTTGTCTCGATAAAACAATAATTTAATAGGCCTGCTGGTCAGGCTAAGGGCGGCTTCGTCCGCTGGAGGATAAAATGACTCGCGTATGTTCTGTTACTGGCAAAAAGCCAACCACGGGTAATAATGTAAGTCACGCAAAAAACAGATCGCGCCGTCGTTGGTTGCCTAATCTTCAAATTTGTTCCTTTCCTTCCGATATTCTTGGTAAGTCTGTGACCCTACGTTTGACAGCCAGAGGCATTCGCACGGTCGAGCATAATGGCGGGATTGACGCATGGGTTATGGAAACTCGCAAAAGTCGTCTTTCTGATGAGATCTTGAAAATCCGCAAGCAGATGGAAAAAGCAGCAGCGCGTAAGTCTGCCTAAATCTCTTTTTGCAGTGTTTTTTTAAAGCCCGTTCACGCGGGCTTTTTCTTTGCTTGCTCTTTTTTTTCTCCTTATTTATAAGAAAGGCATGACTAAACCTTTAGTTCTTGCCCTTGATGGCCTCTCTGCGACAGGAAAAGGCACACTAGGCCGCCGTTTGGCAGGTGCGCTTGATCTTGCTTATTTGGATACTGGGCTGCTTTATCGTGCCGTAGGTTTGAGTGTTTTAAAAGCAGGCGAGCCGTTGGATGATCCCATCGTTGGAGAAAAAGCGGCACAGAATTTGGATCCTGCCTCTCTGGATGATCCAGCGTTGCGCTCGGATGAGGTGGCCTCCGCCACGTCGCAGGTTTCCGTTCATCCGCAGGTGCGTGCTGCCCTGTTGAAATTTCAGCAAGATTTTGCTGCCTTGCCGCCGGAGGGAAAAAAGGGTGCCGTTTTAGATGGCCGCGATATAGGTACGGTTATTGTGCCAGATGCTAAGGTTAAGCTTTTTGTGACGGCTTCTGACGAGGTTCGGGCTCATCGTCGCTTTCTAGAGTTGCAGGGCGTGCACGAAAATGCTACTGAGGCCACGGTTCTTGCGGAGATGAAAGCGCGTGATATGCGTGATCAGACGCGCGCCATTGCACCGGCTGTTCCGGCTGAAGACGCCATTGTGCTCGATACATCGAGTTTGAATGCGGATGAAGTTTTTAAAACTGCTTTGGCGATTGTTAGAGAAAAGCTGGAAAGCTAATTTTTAAATCCAAAGAACAAGTCAGCAAGTTGCTGGCGCCAGATGCGTTTTTTATTTTCAGAGTCATGCTTTCAGCTCTTAAAAATAAAGGCTCGTTTGTCTTTAAAACGATCCCTACTAAGGGGATCAAAACGAAAGCGGCGAAAAGTTTTTTCGTCTGTGCCGGAAGTTTTCTTTTAAAAAGAAGGCAGGCACGTAAGAGCTGAAAAAAAGCTCAGAAAGACTCATTAACATGTCAAAATCAAGTTCAAAACGCCTTCTTAGGGGCGACCTCCCGTCTGATGCATCGCCTGAAAAAGATAGCTTTGCGGCTCTTCTTAATGAGAGCTTTGGCGAAACAGGCAGCAAAGAAGGCACCGTTATTAAAGGTAAAGTTGTCGGTATAGAAAAAGATTCGGCTATCATTGACGTTGGGCTTAAGTCCGAAGGTCGTGTTGCGCTTAAAGAGTTTGCGGCACCGGGACAGGCTCCCGAGATTAAAATTGGCGATATGGTTGAGGTTTTCCTTGAGCGTATGGAAGATCGCAATGGCGAAGCTTCCCTTTCACGCGAAAAAGCAAAACGTGAAGAGAGCTGGGCTATCTTGGAGCAATCCTTCAACAAGACCGAGCGCGTTACAGGTGTTATCGTTGGTCGTGTTAAAGGCGGCTTTACAGTTGATCTTGGCGGCGCGATTGCGTTCTTGCCAGGTTCACAAGTTGATATTCGTCCCGTGCGTGACATCACGCCTTTGATGGGAACGTCACAACCGTTTCAGATTCTCAAAATGGATCGCGCACGCGGCAACATTGTTGTTTCACGTCGCGCTGTTTTGGAAGAGTCTCGTGCCGAGGCACGCTCCGAGTTGGTAGCAAACCTCAAGGAGGGTCAAATTCTCCAAGGTGTTGTCAAGAACATCACCGATTACGGCGCGTTTGTTGATCTTGGCGGTGTGGACGGTCTTTTGCATGTCACCGATATTGCATGGAAGCGCGTCAACCATCCTTCAGAAGTCTTGCAAATTGGTCAGCAGGTTACCGTTCAGGTTATTCGCTTTAATGCCGAGACCCAACGCATCAGCCTTGGCATGAAACAACTTGAAAGCGACCCATGGGGTGCTGTTGAAGAAGAATTTGCTATTGGTAGCCGGGTTGAAGGTCAGGTTACAAACATCACAGACTATGGTGCATTTGTTGAGCTGCGCGAAGGCA
>DOBW01000135.1:0-2079 GCA_003504035.1 Rhodospirillaceae bacterium
TATAAATCAATCTATTGCCTATTTGGTTGCTTTAAGGTGTGGGCGCGGCTAAGACTCCTTTTTTATGCGATAGCTTTTGTTTTGCTCTAACAAATTTGAGGATTTCTTTTATGTCTCTACCTATATCCATGTGTGTTTGCGGTTCTGGGCTTCCGTTTGATCAATGTTGTTCACCAATCCTTGAGGGGCATCCGGCACCTACAGCCGAGGCTTTGATGCGCTCGCGCTATGCGGCTTATGTTTTGGGCAAAATTGACCATCTGGCGCGCACCTGTACGCCCTCGGAGCGGGAGAAATTTGATCGCGCTGAAGCGCAGCAGATTGTGAAAGAAACAAAATGGTTGGGGCTTGATATTTGCCGCGTTGAGGGCGGCGGCGAGAAAGACCAGACCGGAAAAATAGATCTCCTTTTTCGCTTCAGTCAAAAGGATGCAGCTTATGCGCAGCGTGAGCTCGCCCTCTTTTCCCGAGAAGAAGGGATATGGTTCTATGCAGGGAGTGAAATAAATCCGAAAGTCGAGCCTCAGCGCGTGACAAAAATTGGAAGAAATGATCCTTGTTCTTGTGGCTCCGGCAAAAAATATAAGAAATGTTGTGGAACATAAGGCTTACCATCCTTTTGTAAATGCTGTAGATTATGGAAGGGATGAGATTAAAATGAAGGGGGCGTTATGAATAAATTTTATCATTTAGTGCTAGCCGTTATTCTGTCTGTTGCTGTCACGCTTGCGCTTTTGTCCTTTTTCCCATCATCTAAGTCCAGTTCCGTTTCTTCGCTGAGTGAACCCGCTTATGCGCGTGTGATGGAAACGAGCACAATCCGCTGCGGCTATGCTGTTTCCGAGCCATGGCTTTATCTGGATCCTAATACAAAAAAGATTCAGGGCCTCGGTGCGGATGTTATTGAAAAGCTCGCCGAAAAACTAAGCTTAAAAATTGAATGGACCGAGGAAGTTGGCTGGGGCCAGATTGGCGAGACTTTAAAAGCGCGCCGTGTTGATGTTGGTTGTTCTTCTTTTTGGATTATGGCTGCGCGTGCGCGCGGGATTCTTTCAACGCGGGCTTTTGTTTATAATCCGCTTTATGCCTATATGCGCGCCGGTGAGGAAGAGGGTAAAACGCTTCAGGACATTGACCAAGCGGAGGTTAAAGTGACGGTTGTTGACGGCGATTTATCTGAAAGAATCCGCGATAAAATGTTTCCAAAATCGACAGCCGTTTCGCTTGTGTCATCGGCCATTCCTGCCGATATTTTTATGATGATTGCGACAAAAAAAGCTGATGTTGCGATTGCTGGTCCTTTCAGCGTTGCTAACTTTAATCAGCGTAGTGAACAAAAACTGCAGCGTGTCGGGAACATCCCCCTTCTTTCTTATGGTGCGGGATATCCTGTGGCCAAGGGAGAATATAGCTTGAAGTTTATGTTAGACGAAACCTTGGGCGAGATGATGGTAAGTGGCGAACTGCAAGACATCGTCGAAAAATATACAAAAGCCTATCCCCGTAGCCTTCTTCTTCCCGCCCAGCCTTATGAAAAACCGTGAGCATGAAAATACTTTATTTTGATATGGATGGTGTGTTGGTTGACTTTAATTCCGGTATCAAGCGCTTGCCGAAAGATGTTTTTGAAAAACACAAAGGTCATTTTGACGAAGCGCCTGACATTTTTTCTCTGATGTCACCTGTGCCTGAAGCTTTGGACGCGTTTGATCTTTTGGCGCGTGAATTTGACGCTTACATTCTCTCGACAGCGCCGTGGAAAAATCCTTCGGCGTGGACGCACAAAATTAAGTGGGTTCAAAAATATATGGGCAAGAACGCTTATAAGCGGCTCATTCTTTCTCATAACAAACAGTTGAACATAGGCGATTATTTAATTGATGATCGCACGCGTAACGGTGCGGATCGTTTTACGGGTGAGCATATTCATTTCGGCACGGAAGCCTTTCCTGATTGGCCAAGCGTTATTGCCTATTTGCAAGAAAGAAAAAATTAGTCCTGTGGGCACATGGTGCTTGGGGGCGCTTTGACATCGGCGATAAAGCAGCGTTCCTCATGTACATTCACGCGGCCTTGTGC
>DOBW01000135.1:2167-3417 GCA_003504035.1 Rhodospirillaceae bacterium
TGATCCATTTCGGCACGCACATAATGAACGGTGCAGCCTGAAAACTTGACGCCATAGTCAAGGGCTTGTTCGTGAACATGAATGCCTGGAAAAGACGGCAAAAGAGACGGATGGATGTTAACAAGGCGATCTTCCCATTCCTTGACAAACCATGGTGAAAGAATCCGCATAAAACCGGCAAGACAGACAAGCTGCGCACCCGTGGAAGAAATCTTGGCATGAAGTTCTCTTTCAAAAGCTTCGCGATCACCACCGAAATCTTTGTGATTAATGGTGGCGGCGGGAATGCCTTGTGCGGCGGCCCACGCAAGACCTTTAGCTTCAGGGGCATTGGAGACGACACAAACAATCTCGGCTGGAAAACCTTTTTCTTGTGTGGCGTGAACAAGCGATTGCATGTTGCTGCCGCGCCCTGAAATAAGAACCGCAACTTTTAACATGGCCAGTTTGAATCCAATCCTTGAAGTGAAACACGCGATGCTGAAAGATTTTTTTCAACTTCACCAATGCGGAAAACTTTTTCGTCTGCATCGGTGAGAATTTTTGTAATCTCTTCAGCCTTGTCTGGAGCCACAATGACCACCATGCCGATTCCACAATTAAAAATGCGTGCCATCTCCATGCCGGAGATTTTGCTCTTTTCAGCCAGCCATTTAAAAATGGATGGGACGGGCCATGTGGTTGCCGAGAGCCATACACCAAGGCCTTCAGGCAGGACGCGTGGGATGTTTTCCAAAAGCCCGCCGCCTGTTATATGGGCAATTGCCTTAACATGGCCAGAGTGCAGCGCGGCGAGTAGGGGTTTGACGTAGATTCTGGTTGGCTCCAAAAGGGCTTCTGCTACCGTGCGCGAGGCATCAAAAGGTGCCTTGTCGGTCCAAGCAAGATTTTCTTGGCTTATAAGCTTGCGCACTAGCGAGAATCCATTGCTGTGGAGGCCGCGTGAGGCGAGGCCTAAAACGATGTCGCCTTCCTCTAAATTATTGCTTGGAAGGATGTTTTTGCGCTCAACGGCCCCAACGGCAAAACCGGCCAGATCATAGTCTTTACCTGCATACATGCTTGGCATTTCGGCGGTTTCCCCGCCGATTAGGGCACATCCTGCTTGCCGGCATCCATCGGCAATGCCGCTGACGACATCGCGGGCGGTTTCGACATCCAGTCTGGCCGTAGCGAAATAATCAAGGAAAAACAAAGGCTCAGCACCTGCTACGACAAGATCATTTACGCACATAGCGACCAGATCAATG
>DOBW01000033.1 GCA_003504035.1 Rhodospirillaceae bacterium
TCTACCACTGAGCTACACCCGCATCCACGCACCCGCGCTCCCAAAGAGGCAAGTGCAAAAGCTGGCCGATCATACATCTCGCGCATCTGTTTGCAAGCCCCTTGTTAGGTTAAAAAGCCAAAAATTCCACAAAAAAGCCACCTAAGTCCTCATAATTTGCCAAAACATCCTCTTTTAAGGCATGATAGGGCTATGCTCAATCTTTCTAACACACCCAAAGCCCCTTCCGCCCCCGCTTTTGTGCAGGAGGTCGATACGAAATCCTTTATGAGTAATGTCATTGAGGCCTCACAAAAACGCGTTATCCTTGCCTTTTTTTCCTCGATCAACTGCAACAACTGCAAGCAACTTGCGCCCGTTCTTGAAAAACTTGTTGACGCAGAAAAGGGCGCTGCGCGCTTAGCCAAAGTCAATATCGAAAAAAATCCTCAACTTGTTCAACAATTACAAGTTCAATCCGTCCCAACTGTTTTTGCTTTCTTTCAAGGGCAAGTGATTGATGGCTTTATGGGACCTCTGCCAGAAGAGCAGATCGAAACATGGCTACAAAAACTCATTAGAGAAACAGAATCCAAACCTGAAGAAAATCTCGAAGAAGATGCCGCCACCGCGCTTAAACAAGCTGAAAAATATCTTCTTGAAGGCGATATATTTATGGCTAAAGCCGTTTGTGATGATGTTCTTGATTACGCACCAGAAGAACCACGCGCTTACGCGCTCAAACTTCGATGTCTCATCGCAGAAAAAGATATTGAGGGCGCCAAACAATGGCTTGCAGAAATACCATCTGAAATGGCGCAGGACAAAGCTTTAGAACCCATCCATGCAGCCTTAGAATTAGCCGATCAGACAGAAGAAAAACAAGGCCAAACAGAAGCGCTTGAAGAAAAGATTGCCGATGACCAGAACAATCATCAAGCAAGGTTTGATCTCGCGCTCGCCTATTATGCCGATGGAAAACGTGAAAAAGCTGTCGATGTGCTTTTGGAAATTATGGCCAAAGACCGCACATGGAATGATGACGCCGCACGCAAACAGCTTATCAAACTCTTTGATGTTTTTGGACCAGAAGATCCTCTTACCATTGATGCTCGCAAACGTCTTTCTACACTTCTTTTCTCATGAGCACGGCACCGAAAACACCAGAAAAAAAAGAAGCGGCACTTCCCGCATCACTCCCGCTTTTTTGTGTCAGCAGCATTATCCTTTTACCCCGCACAAATCTTCCTCTTAATGTCTTTGAACCGCATTATCTCGATATGGTTTCCCATGCGCTGGGGAAGGCAAGAATGATTGGCCTTGTGCAACCCAAAGAAAATAAGGAAAGACAACCAAAACCAGCGCTTTACACCGTAGGATGCATGGGCCTTATTACTTCTTTTGCTGAAACAGAAGACAGACGCTTTTTGATTAATTTGCGCGGGATTTCACGTTTTAAAATGATCAAAGAAACGCCGTCTCATGGCAGCTTCCGCTGCGCCGAGATTGACTGGCAGCCTTTTGACAAAGACACAGAAAAGCCCAAGAAAACAGCGTTTGAGCGCGCGCGCCTGATGAGCCTTCTCCGGCATTACTTCGATCTGCAGGCTATTGTTACCGACTGGGATATTCTGAAAAACAGCTCGGACGAGGAATTGATCTCCTCGCTTTGTCTCTCCTGCCCCTTCGAGCCAAGTGAAAAACAAGCGCTGCTTGAGGCTCCAACTTTTCTGGAACGCGTACAGACGCTCATGGCGCTTTTAGAAATGGCCTGCCTGCGCCAAAATGACGGTGAACGCGCACGGCATTAGGTTCATAGACCTAATGTGCTATTTCACGTCCAGGAGAGTTGTATTTGCCGCAATATACACGGCTACTACCACCGTCAAAACTAATTCCAACGGCGCCCTCTCCACTCAGACATTTTCCATTTCTCCAAGTTCTGGTACCGTCAGGAATCCCATTCGTATAAACGCATTTTGTTATTCTGTTACCTGCAATTTTATTAATGGCATATCCCGGAGGGCATCTATCATTCGTACTACGAAGATGCTCACAATCATAATGGCCTCTTTCATCAATTTTTCTGAGCCCATATCCCTCCGATGAATTATTTTCAGGACAACGATAATCTCCCTCTACAACAGCAGGTGCTAGACAATTAGGTTCCCCGTTACGAATGCCTGTAAGAAAATATCCTACCGGACACATCGCCGTCAAAGAGGAAACATCTATACAAGTCACATTTCCATTGATACCTACGGCCCGAAGAGCGTAGCCTGCTGTTCTGCAATCAATATTCATCTCCGTCGTGCCGCCAACATCAATGCATGTTAGGCTATTGGGGCCAAGAATCCGAATAGCCTGCCCTTCTTTACAAACAGCATTAACAGGGTATTTGCATGTAGGCGTTTTACCAACAATCTTCGTCATCACCTGACCTGATGGACACTCCCCTGTCGAAACACCTAGAGTTGGATCGATGCAGGCAACACTCCCACCAGTCCAGCCCAAAACTTTGCCATTAGGACATCCTACCTTCGTATTAAGGGGAATTTTCTTAGAATACTTATTATCAGGCGGAATTAAATCTCCTTTGTCTGCATGAACAGGCATTGGTCCAACAAGCAAGGCCAACAGAGCTAAGAAAAAAAGTAAATTACGCATAAGCTTCACCTCTAAAGAAAAAATATCTTAAGGACCATCTCATTTATACCCATTACATCGAACCGCTACATTGCCAACGTTGCTGCCGCCCTTACAAACAGCCACACTATGCATAACCATTCCAACAGGACAAACAGCCGTTTTTCCAGAAGAAGAACATGCTGGATCACGGCGACTCCCTAATGCTACCCCACCAGCGCCATACCACACCAAGTCGTTTGAAAAAGGAATGCCATCTGTAAACAGCCCAAGCTCATAAATAACCCCAGAATAAACCTTTTTAGACTGTCTAAACCCACCAAGATACTTCCAATATTCCATATGGGTCCAATCCTTACCATACATATGATCAAAATCAGGATCACAATAAACATCACCAAGCAGCCCATCAGTTTCCACCCCACAGACACCGCCTGAACAACCAAAAGAAGCCCGACGCATAGCTCTTCCCGCACCACAGTCGGCATTCCATGTCTCTGAACCACCTCCACCTCCACCTCCAACAGAAACACAAACGGGGCTGCCTCTGTTAATCCCCCGAAGGACCTCACCTTCCTTTGTGCATTCAGCCGTTATGGTTGAATTATCGGTAACTTTAATGCACGTCTCAATACCATCGGCCATCTTATGCAGCGCCGTGCCTTCCGTTACACAATCAATATCCAGATCACCGCCTGCTCCAGCACCGACACAGGCAAAATTACCATTTTGCAGCTCTTTAAGAACCTGCTTGTCAGGACAAACCGCATCAACAGGCCAGATGCACTTAGCTACGCCTTTGGTAATCTTGGCCAAAAACTGCCCCGCAGCACAACCAGTTGAAATGCCATAACTTGGATTTACACAGGCAACTCTTTCCCCCGTCCAGCCCATAACTCTGCCAGAGGGACAAGCGCTTGCCGTTACCTCCCGAGGACCGCCATAGCTCAAATCAGGCGGAAAGGCATCGCCCTTATCTGCCTGTACAGGCATCGCACAGACAATCAAGGCCAACAGAGCCAAGAAAAAAAGTGAATTGCGCATTAGCTCAACCTCCCCTTAGGAAACTTCTTATTTCTATTTGTAAGCCTTACATAAAATCGCCGCCTTGGTTGCCACACCGTTGGCGATGCAAAAATCAACACCGACGCCAATACTCCCACTCGGACAAGTAGGCAGCCCCCCTGAAGAAGCCGAACATCCCGGATTAATCATATTGGCATCCCCAATTTTTTGATATGCATAAGTGTAAGAAGATCCCTTGCCATACCAACCCAATACGGCTCCCGTGGGTTGTGCGTCCCAAAGGATACAATCTGTAATTTCGCCTTGCGAATTACTGCGGTTTGTATGGCTCAAAAGAGACTGCCCAGAAGGACACGTCGCATTCCCTACTATAGCAGGCTCAATACATACTTGATTTCCTTCACTGTCAAAACTCTGTACAATTGTTCCTTTGGGACAATTAACTGTGGGCTGTCCGGAGTTGCCACTACTAGGTCCAGCAACGCAATCCGGCACACCATCCACGATACCTTTGAGAACAAGATCCCTAGAACACTGCGCCGTCAGAGACGATGTGCTGATACATGTCAACTTGCCGTCTATAGCTTTATGAAGAACGCGTCCCGAACCGCAATCAAGAGCAACAATGCCGGGCGTTCCCTCGTCAACATCAATGCATTCAAACTCACCCTCTTTAATTTTTTTAATTGCCTTACCTTCACCGCAAATAATCCTAGGCGTTGGATTAACGCAAGTCATTGTGCCGTTAATAATTCCCGACATAACCGTGCCCTTATCACATTCTCCGATTGCAATACCTTTTGACGGATCAAGACACGCAACACGTTTGCCCGTCCATCCCAAAACTTTACCATCATCACAACCACCATCAGCGGCTTTTGTTGGCTTATTACTAGGATATGACTTGTCAGGCGGAATAATCTTATTATCAGAAGAAACCGCATGCACAGGCATGGCACAGACAAGTAAAGCCAATAAAGACAAGAAGAAAAACGAATAGCGCATAGAAATCCCCTTCCAGAAAAACCTACTTCCAACACTATTCCACAAATATGAACAATGTGTTATTTTTTTCTGTCACTAGCCGTTAATGCTTAACGAAGAAACAAAAAGGAACATAATGGCAAATAAAAGGAATCCGGATCCGAAAATGCTTGAAATGCTAGTTTGTCCTGTAAGCCACACAACATTGCGCTATGATGCTGAAAAACAAGAGCTTATCAGCGACAAAGCCTCTTTAGCCTTCCCTCTGCGCGAGGGCATTCCCATCATGTTGGTGGATGAAGCAAGAAAGTTTTAAGACACTTTTTTCTTCGCCGCGCTGAAATCATAGTTTTCGTCTTCTTCGTCAGTTTTTGCGGCCTTTTTTACATCCTCGAGGGCTTTTTTTGCGCCCCCTTTTTTAACCGTTTTTTCAGCTTCTTTGGAAAGGATTTGCTCAACCATCAAAGTAATGGCTGCGGTGGCTAGACCAAAAAGACCTGTGGCCTGCGCCATTGTAATTTCACTCTCAGGAAAAACGAGAGGATTGCGATATTGCTCTTTAATTTGCGCGAGCATCTGAAGAAGGCGCTTATCGGGTTTGCCTTCCCCATCCTCATCTGACAGCGAGGCCAGCTTTTTGAGATAAATAGCATAGGAACGCTCGTTCTTATTGACTTTCGTGCCCGAGAAAAGCTCGTAATATTTTTTGAGCACAATCTCAATCGCGCGCAACAAATGCATGCCCGCACCGCTCCCCAGATCAAAAGCCAAAGCACGACCTGCAACATCAAACTCTCTCAAGGCAGCCTCAGGAATAACCACCCGCGTTTCTTCGCCAAAACAGTTTGATGCTTTTTCAATAAGGTCAAAAGTCGCATAAATTCCACATTTTTGAGCTACATAAACCGGCGCATGATTGAACTCTGCAGCCAAGGCAATTTCAAATTTCTCTAAAAGAGCGCGCACAAGCGCCATTTCATGAGCATCAATACGGTCTTCGCCTGTTGGTACCTTTAGCTGTTTTGTACTTTGATCAATGTAGTATTTATTGAATATATTCCCAATTTTATTGAGAAGACGCGTTCCCTCAGCCTTTGACATCTCCACCGGATAAGCTTCATCGCCCTTAATCCACCCATCAAGCAAAGCCTGAGCCTCGGTAAGCGGCGCGAACATCTCTGTCACACGATTTTGATTCGTGTTCACAAACAAAGCATTAAGCTTTGCTGCCAGCTCATAAAAACGGTATGGATTTAAATGCTGCATGGGATAATCGCTTTTCATCATTGAAAAAAGGACACAAACGCTCTTGTTATCATCGTACAATTACGCAACGCTTGCCCTTAATGGGTTACGCAAAAAGAAAGAGCAAGTCAACGGATCATTATGGTTAATGCCTTGTTTTTATAGGATATAGGGTCTAAACTTAATCGTGCAAAACCCCCATCCTAATTAAGTTTAGACCCTAGAATGCCTAAATCTTCACATCAGTTTGTCTGTCAAGCCTGCGGCGCCTCTTCCCCCAAATGGTCAGGAAAGTGTGATGCCTGCGGCGCATGGAATACGCTTTTGGAAGAAGCCCTTGAAAGCGGACCACCGAAAGGATTGCACAGCGGCAAAGGAAAAAAGACAAAAGGCAACCGCCTAAACTTTGTTCCACTTAAAGGCAAAAAGCGCGATCTTCCTCGCCGCCTTTCCAAGATTAGCGAATTTGACCGTGTTGTCGGCGGCGGGCTTGTTTCTGGCTCGGCCACGCTTGTTGGCGGTGATCCCGGTATTGGAAAATCCACCCTTCTCCTTCAGGTTGTTTGCCGTCTCGCGGGGCAAGCGCGTGTAGCCTATATCTCCGGCGAGGAAGCCATTGACCAAGTGCGCATGCGCGCCAAACGTCTTGGCGTTGCCGAGGTTGATTGTGATTTAGCAAGCGCAACATCCATTCGCGATATTGCCGCCTCACTTAATCAGTCTGATGCCCCGCAAATTGTCATCATCGATTCCATCCAAACCATGTATGTCGATACCATCGACAGCGCCCCCGGTACCGTGGCCCAAGTTAGAAGCTCGGCCCAAGAGCTTATCCGCGTAGCCAAAGCCCGTGACATTGCTTTGATCCTTGTCGGTCATGTCACCAAAGAAGGCACCATCGCAGGGCCTCGTGTTTTGGAACATATGGTCGATACAGTCCTTTATCTGGAAGGCGAGCGCGGTCATCAATTCCGCATTTTGCGCGCCGTTAAAAACCGCTTCGGCCCAACAGATGAAATCGGCGTTTTTGAAATGCAGGAAGAAGGGCTCATAGAAGTTCATAATCCTTCGGCTCTTTTTCTAGCTGACCGGCATGGAGATGTCTCAGGAGCGGCCGTCTTTGCCGGACTTGAAGGCTCGCGCCCTGTCCTTGTGGAAGTACAAGCCCTTGTGGCCCCATCAAGCTATGGGACGCCGCGACGCGCCGTAATTGGCTGGGATACAAATCGCCTAGCCATGGTGCTGGCGGTACTGGAGGCACGCTGCGGTGTCGTTCTTGGCAATAATGATGTTTATCTCAATGTCGCAGGTGGCCTACGCGTCACAGAACCAGCCGCCGATCTTGCCGTTGCTGCCGCCCTTCTTTCTTCGCTGACAGGCATCCCCGTCCCTCCCGAAGCCGTTCTTTTTGGCGAAATTGGCCTCTCTGGCGAGGTGCGCCGCGTAGCTCAGCCTCAACTTCGCCTCAAAGAAGCCGCTAAATTGGGCTTTTCGGAAGCTATTGTGCCTAAAAATGACAAGAAAACAAAAAGTTCCGCCGACAATGCCTCTATGAAACAAACTAACATTAGCCGTTTGCAGGATCTTGCCCTTCTGTTTAAAAAAGACACAGGAAACTAAAAAAAGGACGCATGCCCCTTACCTTTTCCTAATTCTGTGTTAAACGATCTGCATCTAATATGAGAGAAACCTAATGGTAGAGCATCAATTCAATCTATTCGACGCCGCTGTAGCTCTGGTTTTGTTCGCTTCAGGCGTCTTCGCTTTCCGGCGAGGCCTCGTCAAAGAGGTTATGGCTCTGGGCACATGGATTTTATCTTCCGTTTTTGCTTTTGCCTTTTATCCCATCGCCCAGCCCTTCTTTCGCGACTATATCGAAAATGAAATGCTTGCTGATGCGGCAACAGGACTTGGTCTTTTTTCTCTTGCCGTTATTATTCTCGTTCCCTTCGGTGACTATCTAAGCAACTTAGCAAAAAACCCAACGCTCAATTCTATTGATCGTTCCTTAGGATTTGTTTTTGGTTTGGTGCGTGGCTTTCTTATTGTCTGCCTTATTTTTCTGGGACTAACTTTCGTCTGGCCCGAAGATCAGGATGACCGGCCTGAATGGTTGACCTCCGCCCGCACGGGACCAGCGCTGAGCTATGGCATAGAAGTTGTCGAGAGTTTCGTTCCTGAAGATGCTCAGGAAGAAACGAAAAAACAAATGGAAGAGTCACGCAAAGCAGCAAAAGAAGCTGTTGAAGCCGCAAAAAGACTAGAAGATTTTTC
>DOBW01000210.1 GCA_003504035.1 Rhodospirillaceae bacterium
TTCATAGTCGAGCACATAAAATCGGCCCCTTCATGCCTTTTTTTGCTCTTTTATGTGGCGTTTTAAGCTTCTTGGAGACAGAAAAAGGTCTTTAAATCTAAGTAACTGAGAAATTTGTACGAAATAGCAACAACCCGTGCTAAACTTAGATTCGAGAGATTAAAACAACATCCTACAGCCCGCTTTAATCGAGGAAAAGATGGCAACAGCAAAAAAGAAACTGGCATCAGCCAAAACAAAAAAAACCGCCCCCAAGGCCGTAAAAGCGACAAAACCGCTCAAGGCAACAAAGGCAAACAAGACCGCCACAAGCTCAAAAAAGAAAGCAAGCCCTAAACCCATGACCAAAGCAAAGGCGCCAAAAGCCACAGCAAAAAAAGTCGCCAAAACAGTTGCCAAAAAAACAACGAAAACGAGACTTCCTCAAGCACCTACTCTTTCACAAATCTCCGGCAAATCGGAAGGCCCCGCTCTGCCTGTTCGTTTGCAAGCCGTTGTCGATAAAAGCGAAATTGCGGAGCTTCTTTACAATATCGGACGCGGACTGGATCGCATTGACGAAACCCTTTTGCGCGCAGCCTTTCATTCAGACGCCACACTCGATATGGGTCCCGGTGTTTTCCAAGGCACCGGCAGTGATTATGTTCATTGGGTTATCGGTGTTTTAAATCAAACACGCGAATCCCATCACATGATCAGCAATGTAAACGCAACGCTAGAGCGCAATGCGGCCCTTGTTGAATCTTATTGTCAGGCCCATTTTCGTATGGACAAACCCACAGGCCGTGAAGATGTTTTCATTGGCTCTCGCTTTCTTGACAGGATGGAGCGCCGCCCAGCAGGCACAGCAGGTGTTTGGAAAATTGTTCATCGGAAACAAATTATCGACTGGGTGCGGACAGAGGCTGTCTCGGATCTCTTCTATCACCAGAACCCTGATGCCCTTTGGAGCTATCGCACCAAAACAGACCCATCTTATCAAATGGGCCAATTTCCTGGGAGCCAATCAGGCAACAAGCTCCCCGCCTTTTTGGGCCGCCGCTATGAAAGCAAAAGCATTAAATTTTAGAGACTATTTGCTGCTTGTTTTCTTCGACCACCATGTTTCAAGAATGGGACCGTAAATGGGCGGCTCTTTTGGATGCGCAAGCCTTCCCGAGAAAAAAGCAATCGGGTCCGCGCCAAAATAATAAAAAGGCACAATATAATTTCCAGACATTAACGCATGATCTAGCTTTTGTGTTGTCTCGATCAATTCCTTGCGCGAAGAAGCTGCAGGAATGGCGGCCGCAAGGCGATCTATTTCCGGATCACATATACCTATATAATTCCGGCTTCCCATCGTTTTAGCTGCCGCACAGCTCCAGTAATTCATTTGCTCATTACCGGGAGAAAGTGAATTAAACCAACGCGTCCGCACAACATCATAATCAAAACTTGTTAGCCGTTCTTGATACTGCGCACTATCAACGGTACGCACGCGCGCTTCAATCCCAAGCCGCCGCAAGCTACGCGACCATTCAAGCGCCATTTTTTCTTCTGTTGGGTCGCTCAGCATCACCTCAAAAGAAACGGACTTTCCCTCAGGCGTATAAAGCTTGCCTTCACGCAAAGTATAGCCTGCCTCTTTCAAAATTGTAGAGGCACGAAGAAGTCTTTTCCGCCGCCCTACATTTTCTTTTTCTTGAGGATCTTGAGGGGCAGCCAACTCGGAATTAGGGAAGAAACTTCTGGTTCTTTTTCCCATGCCATAAAGAAGAGCCTTATTGATCCACGGAAAATCAAAAGCCAGCGATACGGCCTCACGCAGGGCAGGATTTTTGAACAAAGGCCGCCTTATATTCATCACAAAACCAGAAATGGCTTCTGTACGGTGATGCTTAAAAAGGACAGTGGAAAGCCGACCTTCTTTTACCGCCGGATGATTTTTCATTTCAACCCATTTGCGCGGGTCCGACTCGCGGCGCAAATCAAAACCGCCTGACAAAAAGGACTCCTTCGTCACAGCATCATCACGATAATAATCAAAGCGCACACGGTCAAAATTACACATGCCTTTTTGAACCGCCAACCCGCGACCCCAATAAGTGGGGACGCGCTCTAAAACAAGAGAACGCCCCACATCAACCGAGGCGAGTTTATAAGGCCCACTGACCAAGGGAATGCGCAAACTAGTTTTATTAAAATCGCGGCCTTCCCAATCATGTCGTGGCAAAATAGGCATAAGCCCCATAATCAGCGGCATCTCAAGATCATATTTTCCGCTTGGCTCTTTTTTAAAAACAAACCGTACACGATGCGATCCAAGCTTTTCTACCTTGGCTACTTTTTTGTAATAGATACGATGGTTGGGCCGCCCCTTGGAGCGCAAGCTTTCAAAAGAAAACAAAACGTCCTCTGCCGTAATAGGTTTGCCATCGTGCCAACGCGCTTCCTTTCTGATATTAAAAATAATCTCAGCGCGATTAGGGGGAACTTCTACGCTCTTGGCAATCAGGCCATAAAGCGTGAAAGGCTCATCCCAGCTTCGCGCCATCAAAGGCTCGTAAAGAACAGTCGATGAGTAAAGACTAAAGGCGGGCCCTTTCGGTGAAATGCCGCGCACAATAAAAGGATTGAGGCTGTCAAAGCTACCCACAACCCCAAAGCGAAGCTCGCCCCCCTTGGGTGCATCGGGATTCACATAATCGAAATGCGAAAAGCCAGCCGCATATTTGGGCTGGCCATGCATGGAGATGCCTTCCTGCGGCGTGGCAGCAAAAACCGAAGAAGAAACAAAAAGAAAAAGAAGGATGATTTTAAACATGCTCCAAATGTACGGTGCGCCCCATCAAACGACAAGAGTTGTTTTTTTGCTCTAATTCATCAACAACTCGGACAAAATAAAAGAAAGCCCCTTATCTCGCGCTGCACAAGATGTTTACATATCGGCTAAACGCACCAAAACTTCTTCGCGACCCAAAAGGAACGCTGCCGTAAAAATCGGTGGCGAAACGCCGCGTCCTGTCAGCGCCGCGCGCAAAGGTTGGGCTACGCCACCAAGCTTTAAACCTTCTTTTTCAGCATAAGAACGAAAAAGATTCTCGATGCCCTCATGTGTCCACGAATCCATTTTTTCAAGGTCCACTTTTAAAACCGCCAAATGTGCTTTAGCTTCAGGAGTTAAAATCTTGAGCGCTTTCTTGTCCGGATCGAGGCGCGTAAAATAGAAAAGTGCGGCATCAGCAATCTCGGTCAAAAGCTGAACGCGCGGTTTAATATCGGGCAAGGCCGCCGCCAATTTTTCTTTTTCAAACGCCGTTAGATCGCGCCCCAATTCCTTGACAACAAAAGGCGCCGCCGCTTCCGCAAGTTCATCGTTTGACATCTGCCCAATATAATGGGCGTTTAAATGGCTCAGTTTGGCAAAATCGAACCGCGCTGGCGAACGCCCCACGCCGGAGAAATCAAACCATTCAATCGCCTGCTTTGTAGAGATAATCTCATCATCTCCATGCGCCCAGCAAAGACGCAAAAGATAATTACGGATAGCTTCAGGTAAATAGCCTTGATCGCGATAAGCGCTAACGGCCGGTGCGCCGTGGCGCTTGGAAAATTTAGCTCCATCAGGGCCCAAAATCAAAGGCAGATGCGCAAAGGCCGGAACGTCCCAACCCATGGCTTTATAAATCTGCGCCTGACGAAAAGTGTTGGTCATATGATCTTCACCGCGCACAACATGCGTAATGCCCATATCATAATCGTCCACAACAACCGCCAGCATATAAGTTGGCGTGCCATCACCGCGCACCAAAACCATATCATCTAGCTGCGCATTTTGAACTGTGATGTTGCCCATCACTTGATCATCAATGATGGTTTCTCCCTCTTGAGGTGCCTTTAAACGAATGACGGGATCAACGCCTTCGGGCGCTTCACTGGCAGGACGATTGCGCCACCTGCCATCATAACGTTGTGGCAATCCTTTTTCTTTTTGCTCGGCGCGCATGGCCGTCAGCTCTTCAGGCGTAGCATAGCAATAATACGCTTTGCCTTTTTCAACCATTTCTTTGGCCACCTCAACATGGCGGGCACGCTTATCAAACTGAGAATAATAATTCTTGCCGTCATGGGCTTGCGGATCATTATTGTCCCAATCCAGCCCAAGCCATGTCATGCCGTCTAAAATTGTTTGCACGGATTCTGGTGTTGAGCGCTTGCGGTCTGTATCTTCCACGCGCATTAAAAACTGGCCGCCATGATGGCGCGCAAAAAGCCAATTAAAAAGAGCAGTGCGTGCCCCGCCAATATGTAAAAACCCCGTAGGCGAAGGAGCAAAACGAACAACAACAGACATGGAAAACAAATCCTTTAAAAAACAAGATTAGGCATCCTTATAGCGCCTTTTTTTACTTAACAAAAGGCTCTATAACAACTTAAAGCCATTGTTTATTAGGAATCTCTGTGCCTCTTTATCTCTTCCTTCGCCCGTTTCTTGATGAGCGTGAACGCTGGTTTTTATGGCTGCCCTTTTTTATAGCGGCTGGTATTACTCTTTATACTTATGCACCGTTTGAACCTTCGTCTTTTTTTCTTTTCCTCTCCCCTCTCTTGACCCTTGTGCTCATAGTCACGCGGCGATGGCTTTCTTTGCGTCCGGTGCTGGCCGCTTTGCTCGCGCTGTCTCTGGGCTTTAATGCCGCACAGTTCGAAAGCAAATGGGCCGATGCCCCTATGCTGGAAACCAAAACAGGGCCCGTTTCGATAACAGGCCGCTTGATGCATATTGAAGTGCTGCCTCAAAACAGAACGCGCCTGACGATCAAGGATCCTTTTCTTCGTTCTTTGCCGCGCGATCAAACACCCCGATTCCTGCGCATCAAAACAAAAATGCCGCTTGAGGAGCTTCCCCAAGCAGGACAGCGTATCAATCTGTGGGGGCCCTTATGGCCACCAAGCGAACCCGTTGCAAAAGGAGCCTATAATTTCAGACGTCATGCTTTTTTTAAACAAATTGGCGGGTCGGGTTTTGCTTATGGAAAAATACGTTTGCGCAAAACAACGCCGCCACCTTTTTTCTGGGATGGGTTTTATCTAATTTTCGAGCACGCCCGCCGCGACCTTTTTCAAATGAGCTTTGAAAATCTGGAAGGCCCCGAAGCCGCCATGACCGCCGCGCTTCTCTCTGGCAGTCAGGCCAGTATCGGCCCAGATGTTATGCGAGCAATGCGAGCCTCTGGGCTTTCTCATCTTCTTTCCATCTCAGGTATTCATGTCAGCATGGTGGCGCTGCTGATTTATATCCCTTTGCGTTTTCTTTTGGCCCTTTTTCCTTGGCTAGCGCTCCGCTTCTCCATCAAAAAAATCGCGGCGGCTACAGCCATTATCGGAACAAGCCTTTATGTCCTGCTTGTAGGCCCCGAGACCCCTACGGTACGATCAGCCCTGATGACCGCCATTGCCATGTTTGCCATTATCACAAACCGCAAAACTATGAGCATGCGCCTTGTCGCCTTGGCCTCTATGCCCATTATGCTGCTGGCCCCAAGCGCCGTGATGGGGCCAAGCTTTCAAATGTCCTTCGCGGCTGTTCTGGCCATGGTGGCGGCTTATGAAAAAAAGATAGATAAAACCATTAAGGAAGGCCTTTCTTTTGAAGTGCCAAACTGGCTGCGCGGATTATGGAAACAGGGACACGCCATTATCTTGACATCTCTTATCGCCACGGCGGCAACAACACCTTTTGCGCTGCTGCATTTTCAGACCTTCAGCTTTTATGGCGTGGTCGCCAACATCATCGCCATTCCCTTGACCAGTTTTTGGATTATGCCCAATCTTTTGCTGATCCATCTTGTGGCCCCTTTTGGTCTTGAAGCCCCTTTTGTCCATGGCGCAGGTTTTGGCGTTAAGCTCATCATTGATCTGGCACAAGAAATTGCCAGTTGGCCTTATGCGCGTATTGATATGCCCCCCATGCCCACCCTTGCCTTTTTCCTTTCCCTTGGTGGCGGCGCTTGGCTTTGTTTGTGGCAAAAAAAATGGCGACTCTTGGGCGTTGCCCCACTCTTGTTGGCATGTTTTTATCCCTTTTTCGTAACACCGCCTTCTGTCT
>DOBW01000169.1:0-2786 GCA_003504035.1 Rhodospirillaceae bacterium
AAAAAGCGTTCATGCATAGGTTTGTCAAAACCAAATTGCTTTTCAAGCTCGAGAATGAGCTCGGGATCAACGCCTTGTGCGCCTTTATAGCGACTTGAGACATCTGCAACGGCGGCGTTGCTTTGGCGCAGAGCTTGCCCCGGACCTGCGGTGTCCGATCCTGCATTTCCTGACACGCGTGCCGTGGCTTCTACGGCGTTGCCTTGAAGCTGTGCAATGATCTGTTCGATAGGTCCACCGGGGGCAGCTTGAACAATTAAAAAGTTCAGCACCATAATACCCAACAAGGTGGGGATGATAAGCAGCAGGCGGCGGAAAATATAAGCTAACATGGAGCACAAGATAGCTGGACTGGCGCGTAAAAGAAAGATGTCGTAGTAAGTAAATATGACTTTTTTAATCGCCATCGGGGGCCATACGGGAACCGGCAAAACAACCCTTGCCTACGCTATGAGGCAGGTTTGTGAGCCTTTGGCCGAGTGTTTGATTGTTGAAGATGACCAGATGCGCCGCGCCTCTTTAGTGCGTTCCCTGCGCGAAAAGATGAAACCTGAAGATTACGGAACAGAAATTAATCAAGAAATACGAGGAAAACTCGATGCCACGATTCGTGGTGCTCTTGAAGAAGGGCTTCCTGTCATTGATTCGTCAGGCTTTTTTAAAAGCTCCTCCCGTCGGCATATCGAAGATCTTGCGCGTGAATGTAGCGTTCCTTTTATTGGTTTGTGGCTTGTTGCGCCGCGCTCTGTGATGGAAGAGCGGATCAGAAAACGGATGGAAGAAAGAGATAATGGCAGAGATTTTTCTGTTGAAAAAGGTCATGCCTCGGATGCGTGCATAGGGGTTATTGATAAGTTTGGAGATCTTGGTGTGCCTGCTTCGCAGGCTTGGATCACGATTGATACCGAAGGTACGCTAGAGCAAACGTTGGAGAGAATTACGGAAAGGTTGAACGCACATGCCTAAACCTCATACGGATATTCTTTCCGGTGATTGGATTGATCGGTTTTTGCCTGTGCGCTTCCGTCCTTTTGCGCGTTTGATGCGGCTTGATCGGCCTATTGGTTCGTGGCTTTTGCTTTTGCCGTGTTGGTGGTCTCTTGCTTTGGCAAGTGAGGAAGGTATTTCTCTTTGGTTTATGTTCCTTTTTGTCGTTGGCGCTGTCGTGATGCGCGGCGCGGGATGTGCTATCAATGATATGTGGGATCGTGAACTTGATAAGACGGTTGAGCGCACAAAAACGAGGCCTATTGCTTCCGGTGCGCTGGCCTTGCAAAGCGCGCTTATTTTTACGGCTTTCTTGCTGCTTATTGGTTTTATCATTTTGCTTCAATTTAATACCCTAACTATTTGGCTTGGTGTTTCTTCTTTAATTCTTGTTGTGCTTTATCCTTTGGCCAAGCGCGTGACATGGTTTCCACAATTTGTTCTTGGATTAGCCTTTAATTGGGGGGCTTTGCTCGGGTGGGCGGCTGTGCGCGGTGAATTGGCGCTGCCTGCTTTCTTGCTTTATGTAGCCGGTATTTTTTGGACGCTGGCTTATGACACTATTTATGCCCATCAAGATACGTCCGGCGATAGGCTTTTTGGTGTTAAATCTCTTGCACTTCGTCTGGGTGATAAATCCCAATTATGGATTGCAGGTTTTTTTGATCTTTGTTTTCTTTCTTTAATATTGGCGGGGTGGTTTGCAGGATTGCATGTTGGTTTCTATGTTGGTCTGTGCGTGGCCTTTTTGCATGCGCTTTGGCAGCTTTTGTCGTGGCACCAAAAAGAGCCATCTTCTTCGCTTGAGAAATTTCGTAGCAATCGGGATTTTGGTCTTATTATTTTAGCTGCTATTTTGATGGGGAAGATTTTTTGAAACAAATGGATACTGAAGCTTTCATCAAAAAACATGCGGCGCTTTTGCCTGTGCCTTTTGTGCCAGAGATCACACTTTATCAAGCGGAGAAAATGAATCCTGTTTGGCGTGATCTTGAAGCTTTTATAGGTCAGCGTGATGTGTCCATGCCTTTTTGGGCTTTTGTGTGGGCTGGAGGGCAAGCCATTGCGCGCTATATCCTCGATCATCCAGAAGTTGTTCAGGGTTTGCGTGTTTTGGACTTTGCTTCTGGTAGCGGTGTGGGGGCTATTGCGGCGGTGAAGGCGGGTGCTAAAAAAGTCTGGGCAACGGATATTGATCCTGTGGCGTGTGCTGCTATGGACTTGAATGCCGCGCATAATGAAATAGATCTTGAAGACATATCGCGGCTTGATCTGGACAGGCTTGGTAAAAAGGTTGATCTGATTATAGCTGGAGATGTTTGCTATGAACATACAATGAGCCACCGCGTTATGCGATGGCTCAGATTGTGTAGGCAGGAAGGCATTTGTGTTATTATCTCGGATCCTGCCAGAGGCTATGCTCCTGACAAAAACCCAGATGAGCGTTTAACGGAGCTGGCGACTTATACCGTTCCAACATCACGCGAAATTGAAGAACAGGATACACGCGATGTTACAATCTGGGAGCTTGATTAGTCTGTTTCCTGCAGATCACGTGAACGATATTCCTGAATGCGTGTTGCACGTAGGCCATGCATGCCATGCTGATCCAAAAGATTTGTCCAAGATTTGAATTCTTCTTCGGAAAGCTGATAGCGCTCACAGGCTTCATTAAGGCTAAGAACACCGTTGCGTACTGCTGCTACGACTTGTGCTTTGCGGCGCATAACCCAGCGGCGTGTGTTAGGGGCAGGGAGTTTGCCAAGTTCGCGTTGACGCTCTGAAAGGCGAACGATTTT
>DOBW01000169.1:2798-2944 GCA_003504035.1 Rhodospirillaceae bacterium
GCTCCGTTAAAATAAAATCTTTTCAATATGAAGATGAAGAATACAGCAAAACTGTTTAAATCACGCTAATGTTAAGATTAACATTCCGGCACCGCAACATAAAAAATACTTTCATAAGAACAGGTTATTAACAGATCATCGTTAAT
>DOBW01000169.1:3049-5939 GCA_003504035.1 Rhodospirillaceae bacterium
GTCTTAATGGTTGAACTAGGGTCTCCCAAAACAATGGAATAAACATAAATTCCGTTGTTCTTCATGGCGGTGCAGACATTGAGCATCTTTGAGTTGAGGGTTGCGCTTGCGGTGCTTGAAGAACTTGTTGTTCCAAGTCGGCCATCACTCAAAAAGCCATAAGCTGTGAAAATGGTTGAGCTCATCGTGTTGGCCCCATCCGTTAGAAGGATAAGTGCCTTGTTCATGTGCTCCGTGCCATAATCAAGAGGGAGCGCACTTGAATCCATTTCGCCTCCCCACATACCACGCCAGCTTGGCGAAAGCATGTTCCAAGCCCAAGTAGCACCCAGCCCAACATGTGTGTTGCCACGCGCTTCCATGCTGTTAATGCCAGTGAGAATGATGTTTTTATTGGCCGTCATAGGGGTAAGGGGTTGTGGGCAATAGGCGTTAGGCCCCCTCGTATCGCCGATGTAAGAAGAATAGGTTTTGGGCGTGCCATCGGTATAGCGCGATGTGATCCATTTGTTGGCTTCAATGTAATAGTAAGAATTATAAGGATAAGGCCTGTTATCTGTACTTGGCGCAAAGTAGGCCTTGTACAGTTGAGTTGTTGGTGGCGTATCAAGAATATCTCCGCTGCTGTCATCGCGAGCATCGACGCAACCCGCCCAGCTTGTTGGCCCCCAATTAAGAGAGGTAAAATGAGTTTGGTCAATCCAGCTGGTATAACCCGTTCCGACATTGACAGTTTGAGAGAAGGGGACAAGTCCTACCCACAAATGTTCCAATGTTGTTTCGTCACCATAAAGGATATTGATGAGTGAGGTTGCTGCGGATTTCAGAGCTGTGAGCTTACCACTGGAGTTCATGGAACCTGTATTATCAAGCGCCATTACCAGCTCAAGGCCAGATGTCGTCCTCGTAATTTGCGAGGTTGCCGAAACGGACATTTCCGAGAAGCCAAAGATATTCATAAAGGTTGTTGGCATCTTTGTAGAGGCGCTCAGATCAATGACCTTGTTGTTGCTTGAAGTAACGATGCCAACGCTTGGTATGTCCGAGCCGAGATAGTTGGTCGGATAGTTGGCGTTGAGATATTTTGCCACTTCCGCATTAAGCTCGGTTGTGTTGAAGGTCGATCCCGCAGCAAGACCTGCAGCGTCAAGTGCAAAGGATAGGCGCGATTGGACAAGTTGAAGCCGCGCAACATCAACGGCGGTGCCAACAAAGCCAGTAATCGTGATGAAAGTGAGCGCGAGCATGGGCAGTGTCATGCCGCTTTCGTTTGAGGCAAAATGCTCAAAAGATTTAAAAGAGAAGAGTTTCATGGCGTGCTCCTATCCCCTACGTTGGGGGTGTGATGAGGGGGCTTAGGCGTGGTTTATATATGGCCGCGCGATAAACATCCCCTTCTGATAAAACACCAGCATTAATGAACATGGGCCTGAAGTAATAATAAACTTCAGAGATAATGACGTTTTCATTATCCGATATTGTCATTCCATTAGGCAGAGAAGGTGTAGAACCAACGTAGCCAATCTTGCTGCCGCGCCCCAACGTTCCACCTCCACTATATTGCCAGCTGATGGTTGTGGCTTGTCCCGCTGGTTTATATACGGATGTAATAATCACAATACCATCCGCCCCGAAAGTGAAGGGCTGCATGAGCTGAGAAGCTGCTAGAAGAATGCGGTCAAGATCATCTGTGGTAATAACATCGGATTGGGTAACAATGTCAGTTACGGAATAAGCAACACGATCAATGCGCTGCGTTAGGATCATCATATAGGCAGCGTCAGCCGTTCCAATGAGCAAGGCAACCCAAATTGGCAAGGTTAGGGCAAACTCAATGGCAACAGTGCCTTTTTCGCGGCTTACGAAAGTGAGCCAGCAGAAAAAACGACTTATTTTTTTAATTATACGGTTCATTGCGCACCACAATACGAGAGGAAAGCGTAATTATTCTTTCTGAATCGCCCATAAGATCTCCAATAAGGGGCGTAAAAAATTTCCAAGGATAGGAAATGGTGTAGACGACAACTTCTCCGGCTGTACCAAGACTTTCCAAGCCTTCATCAGGTTGTCCGATATCACTTAGATCGCCATAGGTTGTCGATGTTATGACGAGATTATCAGGATCAATAAGTGGATCAAGATTGCCTATCCTTTTGTTTATTTCTGCCATCACGGTTTCCATTTGTGTCTGGCCTTGCTCAATATAACCGGTTTTGGCTGTGCGTGAAGCATTGTATGCTGCATTTTCCAGCAAATGTTCAACGAGCATAATTAAGGAAAGCTCTGTCGTGCCTATCAGAAAAAGAAAAAAGACTGGCGCGATAAGGGCAAACTCAACAGATGTTATTCCGCGACGCTTCTTGTTGCGGGAGGTCAGGCAAGATCTCTTGCGGGTGCCTCGGAGAGTGAAGGTCTTCATCATGTTTTTTCTCGCTTTTTCAACCTGTTATCATTCTCTCACATTTGCTTTTATACAAGCTTAAGCTTTCCTTGGATTTGTGCCAAGTTCTAGAATTTCGATAATCGAAACAAAATAAACAGAAAATATTTAATGAATACTTTTCGTAAGTTGGCGCATGAAAGTTATAAAATGGTTTAAAAGTAGGACGAAATCTGAAATAACACATTCTTTCATGCAGAGATTTTTTCTCTGTTTTTGTACAAAAACCGATAAAGAGGAAAATTTTATGACACAACAGCATCAGTTTGATCCCGTTATTTTGCGTGAATATGATGTTCGTGGCACGGTTGATAAGAACCTTAAAGCGGTGGATGCGTTGGCACTTGGTCGTGCTTTTGGCACGATGGTCCTTCGCGCCGGAGGTAAGCGTATCGTTGTTGGCTATGATGGCCGCACGCATTCGCCTGCTTTTGAGGCTGCTTTGGTTGA
>DOBW01000169.1:6085-10038 GCA_003504035.1 Rhodospirillaceae bacterium
TCCAAGCGCTTGCCTGATGGTGGGCCTGTGTATGGGGCGAAGATCAGAGAGCTTGCTGTTTTGGCGCAGGCTGGTGATTTTGAGAAAGGTCATGGCAGTTCACAGAAAATTGATGTCAGCGAGGCTTATATCGAAAGGCTTTTGCAAGATTATCAAGGCACAAAAGGCCTCAACGTTGTTTGGGATAATGGTAATGGTGCGGCTGGAGATATTCTGGAGCGTTTGACCAAACGTCTTACCGGAGAACATACAATTTTATTTGGTGATATTGATGGCAACTTTCCCAATCATCATCCTGATCCAACGGTTCCTGAAAATCTAGCTGATCTGCAACGCGCTGTTGTTGAAAAAAAGGCGGATATGGGAATTGCTTTTGATGGCGATGCGGATCGTATTGGCGCGGTGGATTGTCAGGGGCGCATTCTTGCAGGAGATCAACTTCTTGCGCTTTATGCGCGCGAAGTTTTGCAAGACCATAAGGGGGCAACAATTATTGCGGATGTTAAAGCATCACAAGTTCTTTTTGACTCGATTGCCAAGGATGGCGGGAAGCCGTTGATGTGGAAGACGGGGCACTCCCTTATCAAGGTCAAGATGTCCGAGACAAAATCACCGTTGGCCGGTGAAATGAGCGGCCATATTTTCTTTGCTGATAAATATTATGGTTTTGATGATGCCCTTTATTGTGGCATTCGGTTGATCTCACTTGTGGAGAGTTTCGGCGTTTCGTTGGCCGATTTGCGCGATACTCTGCCAGAGACGTTCTCGACTCCAGAGATTCGTTTCGATGTTGACGAGGCGCGTAAGTTTAAGGTTGTTGAAGAAGTCAAAGCGCGTCTTCAAGCTCAACAAGTTAAGGTCAATGATACGGATGGTGTGCGCGTTTTAACAGATGATGGGTGGTGGCTTTTGCGTGCATCCAATACGCAAGCTGTGCTTGTTGCACGTGCTGAGGCTAAAGATTTGGCTGGCTTGGACCGCTTGAAAGCGCAGATTGTCGAGGCGCTTAAGTCTTCAGGGATCAAGCCACCTGCCTTTTGACCTCGAAGTTTTTGACATAAGGTTGATTCTTGACCTAACCTACGGCGAGTTAAAGTCTTTTGGAGGTCGGTCCTGTGAGTCATGCCTATTACGAAGCCATTCTTCTTGTTGAGCGGCTGCATCGCCATTTTCTTGAGGTTGTGAAGGTTGATCTGGATCGTCAAGGGATACAAGACATCAATAATGTTCAGGCGCTTATTCTTTACAATTTGGCGCAAGATGAAATGACCGTAGGGGAGCTAACTGCACGTGGTTACTACCTTGGCTCGAATGTTTCTTATAATGTAAAAAAAATGTATGACGCTGGCTATCTTTTGCAGGAGCGTTCACCCCATGATCGCCGTTCGGTGCGCGTAAAATTGTCGGATAAGGGGCTTGCTCTACGTCAGCAGCTCAGCGATTATTTTGAAAAGCAAATTAGCGCGCTCGGTGAAGTTGATCTCGCTAGTGATGAGATTTTAAGCGCAACTGACACGCTTCGTAAGTTTGAGCGTTTTTGGACTTCACTCATTAATTATAATCGCACTTAAATAGTCTTTTCCCTTTACTTTCCCACGTCGTTGTTGCGCTCGTCACGTAGGAAAGGCTACGCTTCCTCGCTTACGCCTAGTGGGAAAAGTAAATTGAAAAGACTATAATTTGTGCTCAGCTTCTAATCCCCCAAGCAAATTCCCAGTCCGCGTGCTGTTTTGACAAGGGCGCTTTGGGGATCAATTTGCTGGTAATGAGCAATAGCTTCAGCAATAGGAACATCGATAACTTCCCGATTTGACCAAGCCACCATCCTGTCAACTTTACCTTCTCGGATAAGCTCTACGGCATGAACGCCGAAGGCAGAGGCTAAAAGCCGATCTTGTGCGCTGGGCTGCCCGCCGCGTTGTACATGACCCAAAACGGTAACGCGGGTTTCTGCTTTACAAAGGGCAGCAATTTTAGCGCCGATGTAGTGGCCTATGCCGCCGAATCTTGTTTCCCCATTTTCAAAGGAAACCATCAAATTTTCGCCTTCAGCGGTTTTGACGGCCTCTGAGACAACAATCAACGCAAAGTTGCGGCCTCTCTTTCGGATAGCTTTTATATGGTCTGCAATTTTTTCAAGCGAATAGCTCACTTCTGGAATTAAAATAACATCCGCGCCGCCCGCAATGCCTGTTGCTAGTGCGATATGTCCGGCATCGCGGCCCATAACTTCAAGAATCATGATTCGGTCATGGCTTGCTGCCGTAGGCTGGAGCCGATCAAGAGCCTCTGTTGCTACGGATACGGCCGTATCAAAACCGATAGAGGTTTCTGTCATGCCCAAATCATTATCTATCGTTTTGGGAATACCGATAAGGGTGAAGCCGCCTTGTTGAGCTAGTTTACGTAAAATGGCCAGACTTCCATCGCCACCAATACCAATCACGGCCTCACAGCCGATTGAGTGAAGACCTTCGATAATTTTGTCAGAAATGTCTTGTGTGGAACCGTCAGGCATTGGGTAGGCGAAAGGGTTTCCCTTATTGGTTGTGCCAAGAATTGTTCCGCCTTGTCTGAGCATAAAGGTGTCAACATCCCATAATGTTAGTTTGCGTGCACAGACGGGCCGCTCGATAAGGCCATGTGTTCCATCTTCAATACCAAAAACCTCCCAATCCAGATTTGTGGCATGGATGACAACGGCGCGGATGACGGCGTTAAGACCGGCACAGTCGCCGCCACTTGTCAAAAGGGCGATTCGTTTGGCAGGAGAAGACATGGATAAGGAACTTTCTTAAAACACAGGATAAACTCACGTTAGCGTAGCATTAAGCTTGATTCTCTGCTATAGTAAGACCTCAATTTTCTTTAGAAATCTGTGGTCTGTACTCACAATTAGCGCGAGGTTCTGTTATAATAGGATTGAAAAGGGGCAGGAAACGAGCGAAGATGTATAAATATACATTGAGCCGAAGTTGACACACCCTTTTTCAATCCTATGATAACCCGAAGGGCGCTTTGATAAAACGCTCTGAACGTTCTCAAAGAACTTGGCCGTGGGTCTACCACGAACTGCGTTCTTTTTGTCGTCAGATTGTTTTTTTAGCAATGCGCAGAACCAACGTTAATTGTGAGTACAGACTCTATATGAGCAATCAGGAAAAGTTATGTGAACGGCTTGAGCTTCTTAGGGCCGAGCACCGCGATTTAGACGATGCTATCGTTGCCCTCAGCCAAAGATCCTTGCCGGACATGATCCAGCTTGCACGACTGAAGAAGAAAAAACTTCAGCTGCGTGACGACATCATTCGAATCGAGAGTGTGCTGTTGCCTGATATTATTGCTTAGATTTTAAATGGGTGAGGACTTCGGCAGCTTTTTTAAGGCCTGTGGCGACATCTTCCTTTTCACGGAAGGTGTAGGCTCCATAGCTAATGGATGGCTTTAAAGTCGGCCCCCAACTACTTGTCAAAGCTTCATAAATTGATGCTGCAAGTTGTTCTCCTTTTTTCCACGCCGCCGCATTATCACAGCGTGGTAGAAGCATCCCGAACTCGTCCGGCGCCAAGCGTCCAAGAAGATCACTGCGGCGTACATGGGTTAAAAGTGTATCGCAAACGCATCTTACGGCAGCATCGACAAGCTCCGCGCCATGGCGTTTTTTGATGGCATCTAGATTTTCAATATCGAAGTAAAGGACGCTGGATATAGTCTCGTAACGCTCATCAATGGCCAGCATACGGGCCACTTCTCGGTTAAAATCGGGTCTGTTGAGAACGGTTTGTTCGGGGCCTTCGTGATTGGGTTGCCTATTTATGGCTTTGAGGCGATTTTCCAGCTCTTGGATGCGGACACGCGCAACAACCAGCTCGGCACATATATTCTGCCAAGCCTTTTGCTGCTCTGGCGTCAGAGGCGCATCAGCAAGCGCATCCGTCATAAGGTTAAGGGGC
>DOBW01000159.1 GCA_003504035.1 Rhodospirillaceae bacterium
AATGAACCGGGTTCTTCCATTATGCCGGGAAAGGTCAACCCAACGCAGTCAGAGGCCATGACGATGGTGTCCGCGCAGGTGATGGGCAATCATGTGACAGTGAGTGTTGCCGGATCGAATGGTCATTTTGAGCTGAATGTTTTTAAGCCTGTTCTTGCGTTGAATGTCTTGCAATCTATTCGTTTGCTGGCTGATGTGGCGCGGAGCTTTACGGATAATTGTGTGGAGGGGATTGAAGCCAACGAAGAGCGTATCACCGAGCTTGTCAGTAAGTCGCTTATGCTTGTTACTGCGCTTAATCCGCATGTTGGTTATGATAATGCGGCTAAGATTGCCAAGAAGGCTCACGCAGAAAAGAAAACGCTGAAGCAGGCGGCTGTCGAGTTGGGGCTGTTAAGCGAAGAAGATTACGATCGCCTCATTCGGCCTCAGGACATGGTGCATCCTTTTGATTGATTTTTTCTTTTTTGTCATCGCAAAGGCCTTTCACATCAATAAAAAAGGCGTCATTCCGGCGAAGGCCGGAATCCAGCATCCCAAAGGGGTGCAAAGGCCAATAGGCCTTTTAAAAAGCTTCGCTCTTTGTGCCCTGCATAAGCAGGACACTGGATTCCGGCCTTCGCCGGAATGACGAGAAAAGGAGTAATCTTGACTGAAAAAACAACCAACACCATTATAAAACGCTCGGTTCTTTTGGCGGGGCATCGCACAAGTGTAACTTTGGAAGGGGCTTTTTGGGACGAGCTATCTCTCATTGCCAAGCGCCGTGATGTTTCTCTTAACCGTCTTATCACGCAGATAGACGCCTCGCGCACAGGAAATCTTGCTAGCGCCCTACGGCTTTTTGTGCTGGAGGAGGTTAAAAAAGCTACCCCATCTTAAAAAGACTGTCTGCGCCGCTTTTGTTGGATTCTTTTTGCTTGATCATGGTGCGGGTGCGCTCGATCTCGGTCTCCAGTGAGACAACGTAATTCTTGAGGTCCTGCACAGACATAGCCTCAAGATTGGCCGTTTGCGCTGTGGGGCGAGGTGGGTCTATTTCGTCTGTATCCATGGGTGACCTCATTTCTTTTGACAAAAGGGGGAAGACAAAGTCGTGCACCTAGCTTATGATAGCAAAGGTTTTCTTTTTCTGTCATCTGAAACCTTTGAAAAGAGGGGGTATCTCATGAAAAAACTTTTTTGCCTTGCCTTGTCGTTTCTTCTTCTTTCAGCGTGCCAAATCACGAGTGATTATCCTGCGGGACCTGTGCTCATGTCGGCGGAAACACTTGTGCCAGAGCAAGAGGTTGTCAAGGGTTTGCGCCATAAGGGCCGCGTCAATTATAGCGCTGTGGAAGCCGTTGAAAATGAAGAAGATGCTATTTGTATAGGTGCATGGTGTGGTTGCCCGATGGAATAAGGTTATTCTTGAGCTTTCCACCTCAACACACTGAAAACAAACGCTTTGTTCTCTTTTTTGTTAAAAAGAGTAGTATTGTGGATGTAAGCTGATAGAATAGACCTCGAAGCTGGCGCTTTTCTCAAATGAGGCTGCCGCTTTAATCGATCCGGAAAAATGAGACTTTTGGATCGTCCGATCCTTTGGTGCGATCGGATGACGGTTTTTTTTGTCCTGTTTGAATAGGAGATAATAATGGCACTACCTCTTATGCCGAAAGCAACAGCCGTTTGGCTTGTTGAAAATACAACGCTGACCTTTGATCAAATTGGTAATTTTTGTGGTTTTCATAAGCTTGAAATCCAAGCGATCGCCGATGGTGATGTCGCAACAGGTATTATAGGCCTTGATCCTATGGTCAATGCCCAGCTCACCTCCGAGGAAATCAAGCGTTGCGAAAAAGATTCTCGTGCGCAGCTTAAGATGCTCAAAAGCGAGTTGCCCAAGACGGCTGTGCGCACAAAAGGGCCGCGCTATACGCCTATTTCCAAGCGTGCTGAGAAGCCTGATTCGGTTGCTTATTTGCTCAAAACATATCCAGAACTTATGGATTCACAGATTGCGCGCCTTTTAGGCACGACAAAAGACACGATTGGTAAGGTTCGGGATAAGACACATTGGAATTCGGCTAATATTAAGTCGCACAATCCAGTTCTTTCTGGTCTTTGCAAGCAAATTGATTTGGATGCAGCTTTGAAGCGTGCTCAACGGCGTGTGGCAAGAGAAGAAAAGAAAGCTGCTGCTGCGAAGAAAACGGATAAAGCACCTAAAGAGGAAAGCACAGTTGCTCCAGCGCCGGAAGTTGAAGCACCTATCGTGATCTTCAATAGTGATGAACAGCAACCTGACATTGATCCGGACGATATGTCTCGATCCATGGGGTGATCGTCTGACAACGGCAATAAAAAAGCGGCACATATAATGTGCCGCTTTTTTTTATGTCTCACTGTTTCTTTTAAGCGACGTCTTGCTCTAAAGATTCACGGGTCTCTTCCATGTTTTCGGCAACCTCTTCAATGTTTGGTTGCTGATCCTCTTCTGCCACGGCAGGAAGAGCTGGTGCATTGGGATCACGTGCGCGCGCGATGTGCGGCATGAGATCTTGAAGTTCGATGAAATTGTCGGCCTGACGGCGCAATTCATCGGCAACCATGGGAGGTGAGGTGCGCATGGTGCTTACGATGCTTACGCGCACGCCTTTTCTCTGGCAGGCTTCAACAAGGCGGCGGAAATCGCCGTCACCTGAGAAAACCATAATGTGGTCAACGCGATCACACATTTCCATGACATCAATGGCTAATTCGATATCCATATTGCCTTTGATTTTGCGGCGGCCAAAGGCATCCGTGAATTCTTTTGTGGGCTTTGTGACCATGGCATAGCCATTATAATCAAGCCAATCAACGAGCGGACGTATAGGGGAATATTCCTCATTTTCAACAAGTGCGGTGTAGTAAAACGCGCGAACAAGACGTCCACGTCCCGCGAACAGCTCTAACAGACGTTTATAATCAATGTCGAAACCTAGACCTCTGGAGGCCGCATAAAGGTTGGCACCATCGATAAACATTGCCATACGTTCTTCTTTATAAAAAATCATTTTAGCCCTCTCGGTGAATTAACAGCGCATTTATTAACCATAACAAATATCAACACTCATGCCAAACATTCAATACTTTATTCTATCGCAGATACCAAAGAAAGGCAACTGACTGTAGGGGCAGTGAAAAGAGGCGAGTCAGAGCGGGGCAGTAGATCACTTGGACGATCTGGACGCAAGTAGATTTGGTTTTTTTAGGACCGGAAATAAGGTGGGGCTTTACTTTCAGGTACTCAAGTGGCTATGATATATCCTTGCATTGTCGTTGTGACGCTTGAGGCTGGAGGCTTGTTCCTTTTCCGGTTCTTTTCGTTCCGCTTGGCGATGCAGTCACTAACCAGTTTACAAGGATATTCATCGATGGCCCGCGTTACCGTAGAAGATTGTGTTCTTCAAGTCCCTAATCGTTTTGATCTTGTCATGCTTGCAGGGCATCGTGCCCGTGCGCTTGCTTCGGGTGCCGAGCTTCTTATTGATCGCGACCGCGATAAAAATCCTGTTGTTGCGTTGCGCGAACTTGCTGAAGAAAAGCTTGATCTAGACGGGCTGAATGAATCCCTCATTAAGGGGCTTCAAAAACATATTGAGCCTGATCTTCCTGAAGAGGAAGTTGTTGATCTGATGACAAGTGAAGAACAAGGTTGGATCGGTGCCGAAGAGAACGATGACGCACCGAGGGAAGTTCCTGTCATAGACACAGACCTCGATAAGGAAGAGCCCTCAGCCGAAGCTTCTTTTGGCGGAACAGGTTCTTTCGAAGATGTTACTGCCAAGGATTAATGTTATAGTCGTTCCATTTAAGAATGGGACAACTATGGAGTGAGATAAGCCAGCGCCCCAAGCGATTCCATTGCGATGAAACGGAGCAAGTTGGTTTGGGGTGAGTGGAATGTCCTACATGCAAGACCCTCCATCTGATGAAACGGAAGAAATGCCGCTGCGCAAGCCTATGCGCTTTATGCGCCAGTATGAGCTTATCGAGCGTATTCGCGCTTATGATCCTGATGCGGACGAAGACCTTCTTAATCGTGCCTATGTTTTTTCCATGCAAGCTCACGGAACGCAAACGCGTGCATCGGGCGATCTCTTTTTCTCACATCCTCTTGAAGTTGCCGGTATTTTAACCGAGATGAAGCTGGATAGCACCGCGATTGCTACGGCGCTTTTGCATGACACGGTCGAGGACACGCTTGTCACTCTGGATGATATTGAAAAGCAGTTCGGCTCGGGTGTGGCGCGGCTTGTTGATGGCGTAACAAAACTTTCTCGTATTGAGCAGCAGAGCGATCAAAGTAAACAGGCGGAGAATTTTCGTAAGCTTGTTTTGGCAATGTCGGAGGATATTCGCGTCCTTCTGGTTAAGCTTGCGGACCGTTTGCATAATATGCGGACGCTTGATTTTATTGAAGATCCTCAAAAACGCTTCCGCATTGCGCGGGAGACGTTGGATATTTATGCGCCTTTGGCTGAGCGCATTGGTATCGAGAAAATGCAAAACGAGCTTCAAGATCTAGCTTTTGCACAGATCAACCCAGATGCGCGCAATAGTATTCTTGCGCGTTTAAGTTATCTGCGCAACGAAGGTGGCGATGTTGTTGCTAAGGTGATCTCGGAGCTTGAGCGCGTGCTTGGCGAGGGCGGCCTGACGGTCACTGTTGAAGGGCGGGAGAAAAGACCTTATTCTATTTGGCACAAGATGGAGCGCAAGGATATCGGTTTCGAGCAGCTTTCCGACATCATGGCTTTTCGTATTCATGTGGACACGATCGAACAGTGCTATCAAGCGCTTGGCATTATCCATAATTATTATGCAGGGGTTCCGGGGCGTTTCAAGGATTACATTTCAACGCCTAAGCCCAATAAATATCAAAGTATCCATACCACGATTATTGGTCCCACACGTCAGCGTATTGAATTGCAAATCCGTACGCATGAAATGCATGAAGTGGCTGAGCTGGGCGTTGCGGCGCACTGGGCTTATAAGGAAGGCGATCACGCGGCAGATGGGGCACAATATCGCTGGCTGCGTGAGCTGTTGGATATCGTTGAGCAAGCCCAGCGACCTGAGGAATTTCTCGAACACACTAAGCTGGAACTTTTTCAAGATCAGGTTTTTTGTTTTACGCCAAAGGGCGACCTCATTGCGTTGCCGCGAGGTGCGACACCTGTTGACTTTGCTTATGCGATTCACAGCCGTGTTGGTGATGCTTGTGTTGGGGGGAAGGTTAATGGCCGTATGGTGCCGCTTCGTACCGAGCTGCATAATGGCGATCAAGTTGAAGTTATTACGCAAAAAGGTGGAACGCCTTCACCGGCGTGGGAACGTTTTGTTGCCAGTGGTAAAGCGCGTTCGCACATTCGACGTTTCATTCGCATTCAACAGCGCACCGAGCATATTGCGTTGGGCCGATCCATTATGGAAAAGTTTTGTAAACAAGAGGGTGTTGATTTCGGAGAAAAACCTTTTGAAGCAATTGCCAAAAACTTTCAGGTTTCCTCTTTTGATGATTTGTTGGCGAGCATTGGCGCTTCGCTGCATTCGCCGCGCGAAGTTTTTTATGCGGCTTTTCCTAATCTTAGAAACAAG
>DOBW01000200.1 GCA_003504035.1 Rhodospirillaceae bacterium
TAATCTGTTTCGGCATGCACAAGATTGCTGCGCGTACACAAAAGGAAGAGAAAGATAAAGAATAACCCACTTCTCTTTTTCATAACTTAGCCTCATCACTTAAAGCACGATGAACTTCGCGCAAAATGCCTTCAATCTCTGGTGCTGTTTCATAAAAAGGAAGACCAGAGGGCCATTTAAGAAAAGGGCTGAGGCCGGAAGCATCACGATCTTGAGCAACCTCGGCTATAATCTGAGAAGATATTCGCGTTTGATCTTCGGAATAACCATACACCAACGCCTGATCACAAAGAAGATTGATAAGACGCGGCACACCGCCCGTGAAAAAATGAACGGTAGCACAAGCGCGATCATCAAAAAGATTAGATGCTCCGCCAACAATGCTTAAACGATGATAAATATAGGCCATTGTCTCGGCAGGCGTTAAAGTATCAAGATGACAATGAACAGAAATACGTTGAACAAACTGGCGTAGCTCGGGCTTTTTCAAGATTTCCAACAGTTCCGGCTGTCCCACAAGTACAATCTGCAAAAGCTGATCTTTTTCATTATTGACGTTGGAAAGCATCCGCAGCTCTTCCAGCTTTTCAGCGTTCAGATTCTGAGCTTCATCAATAATCAAAACAGCGCGCTTGCCAGTTGCATATTGTTTAACAAGAAAATCTACAAACTGATGATAAAGGCGGGCTTCGTCCTGATCGGGAGCAACTTCCATATCAAACGCCTGACAAACCCAATCAAGCAACCTCCCCGAGACAGAAGTCGGATTGCTGATAACCCCCAGCCTTACATCTTGGGCGGCATTCTTGATATAGCGGCGAACAATGGTTGTTTTTCCTGCCCCTACATCCCCTGTAATAACCATAAATCCAGCCTGCGTAAAAATGCCATACTCGAGCATATTGACAGCACGGCTGTGCCTTCTGCTCAAAAACAGAAAGTCAGCATCCGGTAAAAGCGAAAAAGGCGCACCGGTAAGGCTATAAAATTGTTCGTACATAAAAGATAATGACCAGCGTTCTAGACCGCGCTAATGTCTAGTTGTTTCAATTAAGAACCATATATAAAATAAAGAAAAGGCTCAATAACCCGTCCTTTTCTTTCTTCGCACTTTATAGGCGTTTTTCTGGCTCAAAAACAACCTTTCTTTTGTTTTCATGCTTTAAGAAACTAGGCTTTCGCCTTGATTTTACTTAAGGAAAAACCTTTTGTTCTAGCCCCTTGGGCTGCTATGATGGCGGCAGATAAGATAACCCCTTTAAGGACACGGACTTTCATGCCTAACCTCTTTAGAATTCTTTTTGGCCTCGCCCTTCTTTTTGGCGCCGCCAGCTCTGCCGCCGCACAGGACAGCAATTTTACCATCCAACCCGGAGATGTCCTGCAAATCACTGTCTGGAAAGAAGAAGGGATGGACCGTGAAACGCTTATCTTGCCTGATGGAACCTTTACCTTTCCTCTTGTTGGCACTCTCAAAGCTCAAGGCGTCACACCACAAGGACTACAGGCCATTATCAAAAAGGATCTGACTCCCTTTATACCTGATGCTGCCGTAACCGTCACAGTCAAGGCACCGTTAGGCCATACAGTCAACGTTCTTGGCCAAGTTACCAAACCAGGAGAAATTATCATGCAAGGCCGCATGAGCGTCATGCAGGCGCTTTCTCAGGCCGGTGGATTAACGCCCTATGCCGATGAAGACGATATCATCATTATACGCCGTGAGAATGGTGAAAAAAGATCAATCGACTATCCTTATGATGATATTGCACAAGGCGATGATTTAGAAAAAGACATCGACCTTAAATCAGGTGACGTTATTGTCGTTCCAACAGCAGGATTATTCTAATGCTCTTACGTACACAAATCTGTCTTTTAGCCATTTCCCTTCTGTATCCATGCGGTGCACAAGCCGGCAAAATGACCTTTGACGGAAAGCTTTCCGAAAAAGGCACGTGGGACTCAAATCCGCTTATGCTCGTTCAAGATGAAAAGGAGCTCTACGGTTCAACAACAAGTGCGGATCTTTCTCTCAAGAATGAAACGCCAACACTGGAACTCGAGATAAAAGGCGGCATTTCACAAAATCTGTTTAACCAAACAAAGTTTAACTCAACCGATGGTTACGGCAAAACAATCCTATCCAAAAAAATGCAACGCTGGAATCTGTCTCTACAAGGAAATGTTGATTACGACACCACCCGCACGAATGAAATTACAACTTTTGGTCAAGATATTGGTTCCGTCAGACGATTTAATTATGGTGCTGCCCCCAAAATTAGTTTTGATGTGACAGAAAAAGGAAAAATCGAGCTGGAAGCCGCCTATGAAAAAACAATCTATGACAGCTCTTCTCTAACAAATTACTCTATAGCGTCTGCAACACCCGCCTATACCTATCAGCTAACGCCTGAAGACAAGGCCATCATCTCAATTGATCTCAGGCGCTATGAGGCCCTCAATTCTTCAAAAACGCGCATTAATTCCATAGCACCTTCTGCCGGATGGATTTTTGAGCTAACACCACGCATCACAGGAAAGCTGCTCGCGGGCACAAACGCTTCGCAAGAAAAAACTAAGGGCACAAAAATAGAAAAATGGAAATGGAACAACATTTATACAGCCGAGATTGCCTATTATGGAAAGCAAACGCAAACAAGCCTTGCCTTCTCAAGAGAACAACAACCCTACGCCAACGGCCAAGAGGCCTTTCTCACAGGTGTTAAGCTCACTGGCAAACAAGAAATCAATAAAGCTCTGTGGCTAAATCTTTCAGCAAGTTATCAGCACGGCGAAGCATCTGGCAGCACGTCATTAAAAAACAAGCTCGAAGCAGGAGCCGGTATTTCTTATGCTGTCTTGCCAGAACTTGATCTCGCAGCAAACTACAAATACAAAAGCGAGTCCCTACACAGCAGAGCCTCAATCGCTGAAGCCAACATAGGCCTTCTCAAAATTATTTGGCACCCAACAAACCTCATCAACTAAAACGCAGCCGAAGCCTAATAATACTTCGAACTGCAACAGGAAAAAAACATGGAATACCTCTCTCTCGCAGATTATTTTGCTGTCTTTAAACGGCGGAAAAAAATCTTTTTCTACATTGCGACAACTTTTTTTCTTCTTGCCTTTCTTTTTGCGGCGAATTGGTCAAATTATCGCGCAACAGCAACTGTAGAAGTGGCACAATCCGATATTGACACCACCACAACATCACCTCAGGAAACAAGCTCGCTTGCCGATCTGAGAATCAGCCGCCTTCAACAAAAAGTTTTGTCCATTGGCTCGCTGGTAGAAATTATCAAAAAGTTTGATCTTTATGAAAGAGCCCGCAAAAAAACACCTGTCGCACGCATAGCAGAGGCCATGTATAAAAAAATTAAATTGAAGCTTATAAGCAGCACACTTGCCAATCCTGCTTCGGCCAATAAAGCCTCTGCCGGACAATTATCTGCTATCGCCTTTACGCTTAGCTTTGATTATAGCGATCCTTTGCTCGCACAACAGGTAACAGACGAACTGGTCAATCGTTTTCTCAGCGAGGACACCAAAGAGAGCCACAAACAAGCACGACAAACATCAGCTTTTTTGGAAGAGCAGCTCAAGCTGCTTGAAGATTCTTTGGCAGAACAAGAAAAAAATATTGCTCTTTTCCGCGCAGAAAATGGCGATGTTAGCCCTGAATCTTTTATCTTCAATCAACAAATTACCGCCTCAACCTTGATGAGTCTTCAAAATGTCGAGAGCCAAATTACGGCCAACCTCGGCACGCAGGGCACACTACGCGCTAGCCTCGCGACAACATCACCTTATGCGCGCACCATGGCAGATGGCCAGATTTTAACAACGCCTTCCATTCAACTTAAAGCGCTTCAATCCGAATATGCGACCCTCACAGCAAAATATGGCGACGCGCACCCCGACGTTATTAAAGCCAAACGTCAGATTAAATCGCTTAAAGTGCTGACCAACCCCAAATCTAATTCTTCCGCCTTACGCGCCAAAATAGCGGATGCAAAAGCACGCCTGAAAGCAGCAAACAAAACAAACGGCCCAGATCATCCCGACGTCAAAACTCTTCAAAAACAGCTCAAAAAATATAAAAGCCAACTCGCTTCAACATCACGTAAAAGAAAAAAGAAAGAAGGCCTTATAAAAAGCGATGCTGACAATCCTACCTATCTCCGGCTTGCCACACAGCTTCAAGCTGTACAGGAGCAGTACAAGGCACTGGTCACGCAAAGAGAAGCGCTCAAGAAAGAGCAAGAAAAATATTCACGCGCTGTTGCTCAAAACCCTGCCGTAGAACAGAAATTTGCAGCACTAACCCGCGATTACGATAACGCACAAATGCGGTATCGTGAGTTAAAAGAAAGAAAAATGCTTGCCGACATGAATAAAGCTATTGAACAGGGACGTAGCGGACAACGTCTTGTTCTTGCCAACCCCCCAGGACTTCCTATGGGTACGCAGCCATCGCGCAAACTCTTTGTTCTGGGTGGTTTTGTCTTTGCTCTTCTTGGCGGTTTGGTCGGCGTTTTTGTTCTGCAGTTTATTTCCCAAAGCGTTATCGGGCCGCGTCATATGGCTGCTTTAGTTGGCGTTGAACCGCTTGTGTGCGTTCCACGTATTAAAAAAGAAAGAAAAACGAATGGATAAGCTTGAAAAAGCCCTCAAAAAAGCGCGGCAACAACGCGGTGAACAAATAGCTTCTCCTGCGCCCCTAACTCAGCGCACAGAAAGCTCTGCGGCCCTGCCTGCGGCCAAGATAAAGCTGTCCGATAAGCATCTTGAGGCCAACCATATCGTGGCCAATCAGCCCCACAGAGCCGAAGCCGACATTTTTCGTTTGCTCAGAACACAAGTTTTGCAAACTTTGAAGAAAGAAAAACTCAAGACCTTGGCCGTCACAAGCGCCAACTATGGAGATGGAAAAACAACCACC
>DOBW01000070.1 GCA_003504035.1 Rhodospirillaceae bacterium
TCTTAAGTGGAATGACTATATTTTTACACAAGGCGCAAAAAGCGACGTGTATGCTTAATACACGAGCTTTGAGGCAACGATGTGTAAAGGCAAAGTAAAAAGACTATATTAATGCGTAAGACTCTTGCCTGTTTCGCCTTTGCTCTTGGCGATACGGGCTTTCTCGGCAGCCTCTTCAGCGGCTTCGTCCCACTCAATCGGCACCAAAGGCTTGGTCAGCGCAACCTTCAAGACTTCATCAACGCTGTCGATCAAGATGATCTTGAGACCCTTTTTGACGTTATCAGGGATCTCTTTGAGATCACGTTCGTTCTCTTTGGGAATGCAAACCGTTGTCAGTCCACCGCGTAGCGCCGCCAACAATTTTTCTTTAAGACCACCGATGGGCAGAACACGACCACGCAATGTGATCTCTCCCGTCATGGCAACATCTTTGTGAATAGAGATTCCTGTCAGCACAGAAACAATAGATGTCACCATCCCGACACCAGCACTCGGTCCATCTTTAGGCGTAGCCCCTTCAGGAACATGTACATGGATGTCGCGTTTATCCAAACTCGTTGGCTTGATGCCAAAATGAACTGCACGCGCCTTAACATAGCTCTCTGCCGCTTGGACAGACTCGCGCATCACATCGCCCAACTTACCTGTAATTGTAATCTTGCCCTTTCCAGGCAAGGCCACAGCTTCAATGGAAAGAATCTCGCCGCCAACTTCCGTCCAAGCAAGCCCCGTAGTTACACCAACAAAATCTTTTTCCTCAACCTCACCAAAACGAAACATCTTCACGCCAAGATATTTTTCTATATTGCGGCGCGTGATGTGAACACTTTTTATCTTTTTGACCAAAATGTTCTTGATTGACTTGCGCGCCAGTTTTGCAATTTCGCGCTCCAGATTTCGAACGCCTGCCTCACGCGTATAGTAACGAACAATATCGCGTATAGCATCAATCGACATCGAAAACTCGGGTTTACGCAACCCATGTTCTTTCATTGTTTTTGAAATTAAGTGGCGCTTGGCAATTTCAATTTTTTCATCTTCGGTATAACCCGACAGGCGAATTACTTCCATACGGTCCAGCAAAGGCTGCGGCATACGCAATGTATTGGCCGTACAAACAAACATGACATCCGACAAATCATAATCAACCTCAAGATAATGATCGTTGAAGCTGTTGTTTTGCTCGGGATCAAGCACTTCCAAAAGAGCAGAAGACGGATCACCGCGCCAATCAGAGCCAAGCTTATCAACCTCGTCCAAAAGAAAGAGCGGATTGGAAGCTTTCGCCTTTTTCATACCTTGGATAATTTTCCCCGGCATCGAGCCTATATAGGTCCGACGATGGCCTCTGATCTCGGATTCATCACGCATACCGCCCAAAGACATACGCACAAAGTTACGCCCAGTTGCGCGTGCCAGCGATTTACCCAAGGATGTCTTCCCGACGCCCGGAGGCCCAACAAGACAAAGAATTGGGCCCTTCAGCTTGCTTTGGCGTTGTTGAACCGCAAGATATTCCAAAATGCGTTCTTTGACTTTTTCAAGCCCATAATGATCGACATTGAGAATTTTTTGCGCTTCCTTGATATTACGGCGCGTTTTTGTGCGTTTATTCCAAGGAATACCAAGCATCCAATCCAGATAATTACGCACCACCGTTGCTTCGGCTGACATCGGACTCATGGAACGTAATTTCTTGAGCTCACCCAAGGCTTTTTCCTTGGCCTCTTTGCTCATCTTTGTTTCGCCTATACGCTTTTCAAGCTCGGAAGCTTCATCGCGGCCATCTTCACCCTCACCCAGTTCTTTTTGAATGGCCTTCATTTGCTCATTCAAATAATATTCGCGCTGAGTTTTCTCCATCTGCTTTTTAACGCGCGTGCGAATTTTCTTCTCAACCTGAAGGACGCCAATCTCGCCCTCCATATAGCCAAAAATTTTCTCGAGCCGGTCATTGACCGAAGGAATTTCTAAAAGAGACTGCTTGTCAGCAATCTTGAGTGTCAAATGTGAAGCAATCGTATCCGCCAAACGTGCAGGTTCTTCGATCTGACTGACCGTGACCATTACTTCGGGTGGAATCTTTTTGTTCAGCTTAATATATTGCTCGAACTGCCCCACAACCGCGCGCCCCAGAGCCGCAAGCTCGGCCTCGTCACCAAAAGACTCTTCAACAGGCTCGGCATAGGCTTGGAAAAAGTCGGGGTTATCCGTAAAGCGTTCAACGCGTGCGCGACCGCCACCTTCGACAAGAACCTTGACCGTTCCATCCGGCAATTTCAAAAGCTGCAGCACTGTTCCGATCGTGCCCATTTCGAAAAGATCTTTTGTCTCTGGGTCATCAAGCGAGGCATCTTTTTGAGTCACAAGCAGGATATGCTTGTCTTCTTCCATCACATCTTCCAGCGCCCGCACAGATTTATCGCGGCCCACGAAAAGGGGCACGATCATATGTGGAAAAACAACGATGTCACGAAGCGGTAGTATCGGATAGAGCGCACCAGCAGGAGCAGAGACAACCATTAAAAACCCTTTCAAGGAATCCTAATCAAAAAAAGCGGATAGAAGTTAATTTCCTTTCGCGGAGAATGCCTGATTTGCTCACAAAAAACAGCAAAAATCGACACAACAACCTGTCTTGTAAATGGGGTGAAAAAAGCCAAATATCAAGGTACTTTCAATAAAACAAATGCACAAACTTCATCTACAAAATCAAGAACTAAGCCTTACGCTCTGACATCAATTATAGTTTTTAAAAAATTAACCTAAACTAATGCAACATCATTCTTGCCCCGAAATCACTTTCATGTTACTTTTTTTTCTTTGAATTTGCCTGTTTTTGAACGGAGAAATTTAATGAGCAATCAGATAAGCGCAAACAGTCCCGAAGAAGAAACCCGCACATATATGGAGTTTTTTTTGCCCTGTCGCTTTGGTGCACCGATTCCGCTTGAGACAGAAAAATCATTTGAACAGCTTCTCGGCATCTATCGAGAAGGCAAGGCAAGTGATTCCGTTAGAATCATGCGCAATGCCATGAATGAGCTGCTCGTCAAATTTATAAAAAACTCCGAAAAAATAACGCAACACAAACCTTTTCTGCTCAAAGAATTTCCCTTCATTATAAATAAACTGCTGGAACAACATAATAGAGGAGGTCTCGCAGACGGTTTCAACACAGCGCATAAACTCACCCAAATTCAGAATCATTTTACCGGACCCGATAGATTGATGATTATAGGTGTGCAGGAATCCGTTGCCCGCGAAGCAGCCGATCAGGGCTATTATGAACTCGGGCATGAAATAGTACAATTTGCAGCGACAAAAATAGCTTTTATGGTCAATTGGGATGACTCTCATCAACATCCTGAATATGATGCTGTTCAAACCCGCATTGGTCGCTTTCTGCTCGATGCAGAAAAAGCTTTAATGGAGCAAGAACCCAGCCCCTATACTCAGAGCGAAAAATCCCGTTTATCAGAAAATCTATCGAAACTCGCAAGCAACACCGCACCATTCAGGTCTGACGTGCATAGACATGCGAACGCAAAGGTATCTGAGTTTAAGCTCTAACGCGCTATAGTCGTTTCAATTAAGAATTCCCTATAGGCGAAAATTGCTTTTTGTCAAATTGAGCTGCGTAAGCGTACGTAAGGGG
>DOBW01000171.1 GCA_003504035.1 Rhodospirillaceae bacterium
AAATAGGCAATAGATTGATTTATAAAATGAAATCATGGTTTAAAATGTCCGAGAATTGTTTTGGCTTTACCTTTAACCAAGGACAGCCAAAGTGGTTCACGATCGGATTGTTAAATAATACTCCCTTACTACGAGCCATGCCGACAAGAAGACCTTGTGCTTCCAGCCCTTTGGACACAAGAAAGAAGGCAACGCACAAAACAGGTCAGATTAAAATGATCACACAGGAAATAACTACAGATTCGCCGTAGAAAACAGGTCTTGGCTATACAAAAGAATATCTTTGGGCCCAAATCATCTTGCAGCAACGCCCAACATATTGATTGATATTACAATTTTCTGTCCCTGCAGTTTTTTATTGACAGTCATAACTATCATGTTAATCATAAAGTTATGATTAACTGTCAATGGGGTTATTATTATGAGCAAGACACCGGTATATAAACTCTCCTTGTCTGGCGATATCACGATTAAGGATCGTGATATCTCAGAGGAAACTGCACGGCAAATTATTAATTTGGTTATGGGGGGGGGTGCATTAGGGGCGACACTAAACAGCAATCCCCCCACTACCACTAATGGAGACAACCAAGCGGCTTCAGCTAATGGAACCGCGCCTTCACCAAAGGTTTTTATGTCTCAAAAAAGACCGTCATCTGAAATTGAGCGCATGACATGCTTAGCCTACTATCTAGCAAAACATCGTGATGTTCATGCGTTTAAGACCAAGGATATTTCTAAACTCAACCTCGAGACTGCACTACCACCATTTTCAAATGCCGCAGTATTCGCTAGAAACGCGACACAGGCTGGATATTTAGCAAAGGCAGGTGGCGGACAAAAACAAATCACTATTCTAGGTGAAGAGATGGTTAAAGCTTTGCCAGACCGAGAAAAAGTCAAAGCGGCAATTGATGCTAATAAGCTTCCAACAAAAAAACAAAAGAAGCGTCGAACCAAGAAGGGTAAATAACTTGTTTGCAACACAGGGTAGTTATACGCAGAGATGATTAACGCTATTCGCCAAAGCTTGGGCAAAAAGTTTGACCTCAAGTTAGTTGAGGAACTTCTTGCCTCATATCGTGAAGCAAAAGAAAATTTCTATATTGGAGGCCTGCGCTTAAGCGCCGTCGAAGGTGGGCGTTTTTGTGAAGCTGCCTTTCGATTGCTAGAGCAAGCAACAACTCAAAAATTCACCCCTTTGAACAAGAACCTCGACACGGAGAGGTTGATAATAACACTCTCTAATATCGCGTCTGGCACACATAGCGATTCAGTTAGGCTATACATTCCCCGTTGTTTGCGAACGGTCTATGATATCCGAAACAATCGGAATACAGCACATCTTGCAGACGGCATTGACCCCAACATGCAAGATGCTTCCTTGGTTATATCTGTTATTGATTGGGTTATGGCGGAGTTTGTTAGGTTGTATAACAAAACAACGGCTGATGAAGCAAAAGCTATCATCAACAACATCGTAACAAAGCGTGCTCCGACTGTGCAAGGCTTCTCAGGCTTTCTTAAGGTTTTGAGACCAGAGTTGAAGGCCAGCAGTTATGTGCTCCTATTGCTCTATGAACGTTCAGCAACATATTCTGAGCTTGAGTCATGGGTGCGCCCAACGATGCGTAGAAACTTACGCCGTACACTTAGCAATCTGGTGGATAGCTGTGCTTTCGCTCACTATGATAGAGAGAAATATATCATTACTCAGTTGGGCTGTGCTGAGATTGAAAAGAAAAAGCTTCATTGTATTGAAGGTTAACAGCATGTTTTCTGCTTAAAATAATCGTAAGAGCCCTCTTGTATAATGCAGTTCTGTATTTGTAAGAAGACGTGTTACAAAAAAAGAACCACAACATAACCGGCCAACCTAAAACAAAAAAGCTCTCAAACTGCCATCACAAAAAGAGATCCCATTGACCTGCTCCCCAATTATGTACCAGTTGCAGGGAGAGTCTTAGCGCAGGATAGCGTCGGCGTGGTTGGGGCGGCCCGCATCTTTTGGCTCTGGCCAAAAGTGCAAAACAATAAGCCTCGCGCCACTTGGCTCTAGGCCCCGCATCAAGTGTGCGGGGCACTATTTTCGATAAGCTCGTTCCTCGCTAACGAAAATATGTGGTTGGTGCGGGAGGGATCGAACCTCCCGTCGGCCAAAAGCCGACAAAATAAAAAGCGGAGGTTCCTAGGATAGATAAGGAATGGTTGGGGCGGGAGGGATCGAACCTCCGCATGGCGGAATCAAAATCCGCTGCCTTACCGCTTGGCTACGCCCCAATCTTGAAAGCCGCCTTCATAAAGCACACGGTAAATTTTGTGTAAAGTCAAAAGGCTCAGGCATGCAGCAGGAACCTGGGCTTCGCGCTCAGGCAACCATCCACAACCCACCAGGCAGGATTATCATGGGTAATTTTTGCCGCCGCCACGGCCGCTTCACCTTCGTCTTCAAAAAGCCCAAAGCAGGTCGCGCCAGACCCCGACATCCGGGCGATACGGCATCCATCCTGTTTTCGGATTGAATCCAGGATATCTTTGATTTCAGGAAGCAGTTTGATGGCCGGTTTCTCAAGATCGTTTCGGGTTCCTTCAAGAAGCGGCCAAATACCTTCATTCAGTTCAGGTGTAAGCGCCAGCGGCTGGGTAAAAGGCCGCCCGGCAATTGCAAAAGCCTTGAACACAGCTGGTGTTGATAGGGGTTTTTTCGGGTTAGCCAGCACACAGTATAAATCAGGAAAATCGTTTACCGGTGTTATGTGCTCACCTATGCCACTCACAAAAGACGGCTCGCCCACCAGGCAAGCCGGGACATCAGCCCCCAGCTCAAGCGAAAAATCAAAAAGCCGCTCCTCGTCAATTTCGGTCTTCCAAAGAATTTGCAGGGCCTTCAATGTGGCCGCTGCATCTGATGAACCCCCGCCAAGGCCGGCAGAAAGCGGCAGGTTTTTTTCAAG
>DOBW01000042.1 GCA_003504035.1 Rhodospirillaceae bacterium
CAAAAGAGCCGCAAAATCGCTTGAGTTCATGTTTTTGGGATTTTTACACCAGACATAAAACGAGGCTTTCGGGCAATCCGCATCAAGGCCAAGAGCGCGCAGACCCTCAACAAGTATGTCACGGCGTTCCTGATAAAGTGCCTGCATTTTTTTTATGCAGCTTTGGTCACTTTCAAGCGCGGCGATGGCGGCGTCTTGAATGGCATTAAAGGTTCCCGAATCAAGATTGGATTTAATCTGGGTCAGAGCGGCGATGATGTCGGCATTTCCGATAGCAAAACCAATGCGCCAGCCCGTCATGTTAAAGCTTTTTGAGAGCGAGTGAAACTCTATCCCTATGTCGCGTGCGCCGTCGATTTCAAGAAAACTGATGGGTTGATAGCCTTCATAACCCATTTCGCTATAGGCAGCATCATGGGCAACAATGATGTTGTTTTTTTTCGCAAACGTTACGACTTTTTCAAAAAAGGCCCTGTCGGCAACGGCTCCCGTTGGGTTGTTGGGATAGTTGAGCCACATGATTTTTGCTTTTTGGGCGATGTCGTTAGGAATGGCGTCAAGATCCGGTAAAAAGTTATTTTCTTTTAAAAGCGGCATAGCGTGTGTTATTCCACCCGCGAAAAGAGTCCCCGCCTGATAAACAGGATAGCTAGGTGATGGGGTTAGAACTATATCGCCAGCATTAATATAGGCGAGGGGAAAATGGCCGATGGCTTCTTTGGAGCCAATAAGCGAGACAATTTCGGTAGCTGGATTGAGCGTGAGGTCAAAACGCTTCTTGCACCACTTCGCGGCGGAGCTGCGGAAAGAAAGCATACCTTTGGTGTCGGGATATTGATGATGGGCGGGGAGGGTAACGGCTTTGGCCATTTCTTTAATAATAAAATCTGGCGTTGGTGTATCGGGATCACCAATTCCAAGATTGATAATATCGACACCTCTTGCGGCTACCTCGTTTTTTAAACGGTCGATCTCCTGAAAAAGATAGGGCGGGAGCTGTTTAATACGATCGGCTTTTTCAAACGGCATAGTAGCGTTCTTTCTTTTATAAATTCTGTTTTATCCAGTGGCTCAGACGGCCCATCATGCCGTTGTTTCCCTGATCAAAAAGCCCGTGAGGATCAAGACCATCCGGTTGAAGGGCTGTAACAAGAAGGCCTGCTGTTGTAGCAAAAGCAGGACCTGATGTAGTCTCGGCTAATCCGGTTAGAACAAGCGAGCTTGAGTGTTCTCCCTGATAGGGCCGTGTGATGCGCAAAGGCCGTCCAAGACGCACTTGCTTATCAAGAATGCGGTTTGCCATGTCTCGTATTCCTGGAATTTGGCTTCCGCCACCTGTGAGGACAGCACGTTTTCCTGCTATTTCCGAGAAACCACTTTTTTCTAGACGTTCGCCAACCATTTCTAGAATTTCTTCAAGACGTGGTTGGATAATGCGAAGCAAATGGGCTTTGGGCAGGTGATTGGCGAACTCAGGCTCTTCTTCGCCAACTTGAGGAACATCAATAATTTCGCGCTCGTCAGCAGGTGACATGACGGCGCTGCCATAAAGCGTTTTTAGTCTTTCAGCATGTGAAAATGTTGTTGTCAGGCCTCGGGCAATATCATTTGTTATGTGTTCACCGCCAATAGGTAGCCCATCGGCAAAAATCATGTGGCCATCAAAAAAGATACCAATGGATGTTGTTCCAGCGCCAATTTCGATGAGTGTGCAGCCTAGATCCATTTCATCTTCAACAAGGCATGTCAGGCCGCTGGCAAGAGGTGCGGCGACCATGCGCTCAACTTCCAAATGGCAGCGCGCAACGGCTGTTTCCAAGGTGCGCACAGGTCCGAAAGAGGATGAGACAAGATGATAATCTGCCTGCAACACGTTTCCAATCATACCGACAGGTTCGCGTATGCCGCGTCCTCCATCAAGCGCATATTGCACAGGGAGTGTATGCAAAAGCTCCATAGAGGCTGAATCATTTCCTTCTTCTGAGCCCATGGTCTGGGCTTGTGCGATAAGTTTTTCTATATCGCTTCCTGTGATTTCACGCCCATTAAGAGGCAGGGTAACAGCAACTGGCTGCGATAAAAGAAGAGGCGCCGCAACATTGACAATAACACGGTTGATATTTTCGCCGGACATTTGTTCGGCTGTGTTGACGACAGAAGAAATGGTTTGTTGCAAGGCTTCCATGTCGGAAACAAGCCCTGCGCGCACGCCTTGAGAAGACTGGTGACCGATACCAACAACATTGGGTTGCCCGTCTTCGTTCAACCTTGCAATGAGACAGGCAATCTTACTTGTTCCGATATCAAGCGCGGCGTAAACGTCACCTTGTACTGCATGAGGTTTATCAAAAAGCCATTGAGCTAAGCTATTCATTTATAATCCTTTCCCTTTACCTTTACACATCGTTGTCTCAAAGCTCGTGTATGTCCCAATGCACGTCGCTTCTCGCGCCTTGTGTAAAAATAAATTGAAAGGATTTCCTTTTTCTTTGCATTCACTCTTTTTCACTTTCCATTTCGACAGGCTCGATAAAGACCTTTTCCGGTAAACGCAAATCAATAGACTTGACATTGCGGTCTGTAATTTTCTGCTCTTTGATAAGTTTTGTCAGCCTAATCAT
>DOBW01000129.1:0-2030 GCA_003504035.1 Rhodospirillaceae bacterium
GGCCTTTCCGTTGCTATCGAAGAGCTCACCAAAGCATGGCTTCGCACAAGCCAGCAAAATCCGCTTGTCTGCCGCGCCGCAGATCAGGCGAGCGGTGCCGAATTTTTAGACCTTGCTCAAAATCAAAACATTGATGTCGAGCAGCGCTGCGTTGTTTTGAATGCGCAAGACCCTGCCCAGTCTCTTGCGCGACTAGATACGCTTTTTATTCCCGATCCAGCTATGGCCAATGCCGCTTGGCAAAGAAACACCACCTGCCGCCCTGCTCTTTGCGGTTTGGTTCATACCCTCAGTGGTGAACGCGTGGCACAAGCCTTGCTTGATCTATCCCTTGCGCCAACGAATAAAAGTGATGCGCTCATCTGTCCCTCGCGCTCTATTCGTGATGCCGTACAAAAAATGTGGGAAACGCAGGCCAGCTATCTCAATAAAAGATTGGGCGGCGATTTTGCCTGTCCTATCCAAACGCCTGTTCTACCGCTTGGTATTGATACAGAAAAATTTGCGGCGCTTTCCGCGCCCGACAAACGGCAAAAACAACGCGCTACCTTGAATGTCCAAGAGGACGAAATTCTGATCCTTTTTGTAGGACGTCTCAACTTCTTGACCAAAGCGCATCCGCTACCTCTTCTTATGGCGGTACAAAAAGCGGCCAAATGCACCAATAAAAAAATAAGGCTAGTGTTTTACGGCTATTTCTTTCCTCAAGAAGAAATGGAAAGACGCTTTAAAAATATCGTAGCCGACTATGCCAACAATTTTACCTGCGAGATTATCACCAATGACGATCCGCGTTTTCCGAGTGGCCTTTGGGCTGGTGCCGATATTTTCACGTCACTTGTCGATAATGTGCAGGAAAGTTTTGGGCTAGCCCCTATTGAAGCTATGGCGTGCGGTCTGCCTTGTGTCATCAGCGATTGGGACGGATACCGTGAAGGCGTGCGGAATGGGCAAGATGGGTTCCTCATCCCAACCCTCACCCCACCGGCAGAAACTGGCCAAGAAAGCGCGCTGCGCTATCTCCATAACCATCACTACGGGCTTTATCTCGCAGGAGCATCTCAATCAACCTCCATCGACAGCGATGCAGCAGCCAAAGCTTTTGCGCTTTTAGCCAATGATAACAACCGCCGTAGCGAAATGGGCCAAACCGCACGTAAGCGTGCAAGGGACGTCTTCGACTGGAAAATAGTCATGCCGAGCTATGAAGCGCTTTGGCAAAAACTGGCGGAAGCAAGAAAAACGGAAATCACAACGCCTCTTCCAGAAGCATGGCCTGCCGCTTCGCTGACACATATTAATCCTTTTGTTCTTTTTGAAGGTTTTTCTTCGCACACACTCTCACCAGATGATCTTTTGCAGGTGATCTCAAACCAAAAAGAAATAAGCACAATCTTCAGCCACGACATGAATCTTTTTGCACCAGATCTTTTGCTCCCCAAGGAGCTTCTTCTCAACTTGATTAATGTCATAGAAACCAAAGGCACAATCCGCATAAAAGAACTCATCAATGCAACCCCACCGCTTCAGCAAGACTGTCTGTGGCGCACTCTTGGCTGGCTTCTTAAAACAGGCATTTGCGTAAAATCTAACTATGAGGAAAAAACCTAAATGGAAACAGCATTCACCCTAGTAATGGGACTTTTATTCGGGCTTGTTTTGGGAAGCTTTGTAACCATGCTCAGCTATCGCATCCCGCGCAAGCTTTCTATTGTCAAGCCGCCTTCGCAGTGTCCAAGCTGCAAGCATAGGCTCATGAGACGCGACCTTATTCCCATTTTTTCTTGGCTTACTCAGCGCGGCATCTGCCGTTATTGCAATGCAAGAATTGGTAGACGCTATCTTGTTATCGAGATTTTGGTAACACTTACCGTTACCCTCACTTTTTTGATCATCGGACTGAGTTTTGCCCTTCTTCCTGCGCTTCTGGCCATCGTCGCGCTTGCCTCTTTTGTTGTCATATGGGTTGAAGACGAGAGATGACGCTTCGTGACTTTCAAAAAAGAAAACGCGCCAGCCGCAAAAGAAAA
>DOBW01000129.1:2081-2588 GCA_003504035.1 Rhodospirillaceae bacterium
ACAACGTCAAAATTTCTGCTCATCCTCTTTATTGGCTTTCTTATTTATGAAGCATGGCCGCGTAATCCTGAAAAAGATCTGGTCAATGTTACTTCTGTTATTGATGGAGACACGCTTGAAANNCCAAGGACAACGCATTCGGCTTTTTGGCATAGATGCGCTCGAGAAAGCGCAAACCTGCAGAAAAAACGGCAGAGCTTATAAGTGTGGTAAAGAAGCCGCCTCAGCTCTTTCTCAAAAAATTGGGCAAAAAGAGCTTCTGTGCGAAGGAAAAAATATTGATCGCTATGGGCGTATTGTTGCCATCTGTTATGTGGGTGATGTTGATTTAAATCAGTGGATGGTGGCGCAAGGCTACGCACTCGCTTACCGTCAATATTCCAAGCTTTATGTCGCTGATGAAGAAATGGCTAAGGCCAAAAAACGCGGCATGTGGAGCGGCGCTTTCAAAAAACCGTGGGATTATCGCCAGAAGAAATAGTGAAGTCGCTTCTAGTTCACGCGGAT
>DOBW01000020.1 GCA_003504035.1 Rhodospirillaceae bacterium
AACTGCAAGATATAGCTCTGTCGGCACATCTGCATGCGTTATTCCTTTGATTTTGCGCGACTTCTTGTCCTTTAAGCGCAGCTCTTGCCCGCCACAGCGAGGACAGACCGCCGCACAATCCACGCGGTACTGAACGCGGATGGGATAGCCATACGTTACCTCTTCAACTTTGATAAAAGGCAATCCAGTAATAAGATGATCATAAGGCATTGGAGGGGGCTCCTTTGTTGGGTTTTTAACTGCTTCAATCTTATCAGCTTTTTCCCAATGCCCCATCCTTTGGGAATGCCCCATCCTTTGGGGGAGAGCCATATTTTTATGGTGGGCCCGGAGGGATTTGAACCCCCGACCAGACCGTTATGAGCGGTCCGCTCTGACCAACTGAGCTACAGGCCCAACCAAGAAGAGGTGATAGCGGATTTGGGCGTTTTCGTCCAGAAACAAAAAGAAAGAATCGGAATTAGTGTCCTGCTCCTAATCGTGAATAGTGTTTCTCTTAAGTTCTTCATGAACATCATGAATCGCATTCATCAAATGTGTATGAAAGACATAAGGTCTAGCCACATGATCTATGGGAGAAATGCCCCCGCCCGTCCCCTTAACCATAAGTGTTCCATACCCCCAAATACGTCCCCAGATAGACTGGTCAATCGTCGCCCCTTCAACCTTGGTCATCATCAACTCATAGCTCGTCGTCGAGATATAACCATGCTTGGCAATCACACGATGATTGGTGAGAACAAGCTCGGTCGAAATTTGTCTGATATAAGCGGAAAGAAGGAGAAGGGCGCCAACCAAAACGATGCCCAGAGAAACATATGTAAGAAAAGGACCAAGATGCTTGGCGAAAGTTTCGCCAAAAATGTTTTCAAGAAATCCACGGCCAAACTGCCCTAAGGCCGCACCAATAAACACATAGACTATACCCGCTTGATAGATAACCCAATGAAGCTGTGCCATATAAATAATTTTTTCATCGCCATGCATAGCGCGTTTAACATATGAGCTCATTATTTCTATCCTTTTTATTCTTCAAGAGAATTTAAATATTTCTCAGCCTCAAGCGCAGCCATGCATCCCATGCCTGCGGCCGTTACAGCCTGTCTATATTTTTTGTCACAAACATCACCGGCAGCAAAAACGCCTGCAACCGAGGTCTCTGTCGTTTCAGGCTTCGTGACAATATAGCCCTCATCATCCAGACCTATTTTGCCTTTGAACGCGCTCGTTGCGGGGGAATGACCAATAGCGATAAAAATACCGTCAACCTGCACATCTTTTTTCTCGTCTGTTTTTACGTTGCGAACAACGACCCCTATAACGCCGCGTGCAGGCGTTTCTTCGCCTTTAATTTCATCAAGAACGCTGTCCCAAAGGACCGTTATCTTGTCATTATGTGCAACACGCTGCCGCATAATTTTTTCGCCACGGAATTCATCGCGACGATGAACCATCGTCACATGAGAAGCAAGTTGAGACAAATAAAGAGCTTCTTCCATCGCCGCGTTACCGCCTCCAATAATCATGACAGGTTTTCCACGATAGAAAAAGCCGTCACAGGTTGCACAACCCGAAACACCAAAGCCTTTGAAATGCTCTTCATCCTCACGGCCAAGCCACTTGGCTTGCGCCCCCGTTGCAATCACAACGACATCAGCTAGATATTCATCACCAGACGCACCAACACAACGCAAAGGACGAGAAGAAAAATCAACCTCAACAATTTCATCCTCGATCATCGTTGTTCCAACACGTTTGGCTTGCTCGGCCATTTGTTCCATAAGCCATGGCCCTTGAACAGGCTCCGCAAATCCAGGATAATTTTCAATCTCTGTCGTGATGGTTAACTGTCCCCCTGGTTGAGGTCCTCGAACAAGAACAGGCTCAAGATTTGAACGCGCCGCATAAATAGCAGCCGTATATCCAGCTGGTCCCGCACCAATAACAAGAAACTTTGTTTTTCTACTTTTCATAATTCTACTAAACGCCCTTATAAACTTATGTGATGAAGGGAATCATATTGGCATATTCCGTTGCCTGTCGCGAGTCACTTGTTGCATGTATTTTCCATATTATTACAAAGAAGAAGGAGGTTTATCCTGCAACCACGAGGTAAGAATTTTAGTAATTTGGGCCTGTCGCAGAGGTTTGTTGAGATAGTCATCCATCCCTGCATTAAGGCATTTTTCCCTATCTCCAATCATGGCATCGGCGGTTAACGCTACAATTAAGTTGTGTTTATCGGTGCCTCTTTCTCTCTCACGAATAGCTTTTGTAGCCTCAAAGCCATCCATAACGGGCATCTGACAATCCATAAAGATAATGTCGAAATCTTCTTTTTTTGTCATATCGAAAGCTTCCTGACCGTTACTTGCCGTAAAGACAAGACATCCATGCTTTTCGAGTATTTTAGTAATGAGCATCAAATTGATCCGCATACCTTCTACAATCAAAGCACGAACACCGAGGAACATCCAATAAAAGGTATATTAGCCAAGCGTTCTTTAACTTCGCTGACTAATTTTTCATCACGAAAAAAAAGTTGGGGCAGCAAAAAGAAAAAGAACAGAGGGATCAATCCTAAGGACTTCATCCAAGGCAACACTTACATTTTCTTTTGGTTTATTAAGTGAAAGACTCTTCATTTTGCCTCCAAACGCACGATCATTTTCTTTTAGAAGAAACGAATAAATTTTAAGGCATCTCCCTTACCATATCGTAAAGAAAAAACGCCCAAAGCATCTTATAATACAACACTGTATGCACCCTAGACGGCCAATTTAAGGCCAAGGATAAACCCCTTTACAAATAAGTATAATTTTTCCTTTTCTTTGACACATTTGTCAGCCATTTTATGCCCATGAAAGCATACACATTTATTCTTGCGATTCTTTTGGCAGGCCTGACCGTACTTCCTTCCTTTGCAGATGAGCTTCCAAAGCCATCCAAACTCACGGCGCGTGAACAAAAGGATGTCCATAGAATTGAAATCTATCTTAATAATTTGAAGAGCGTTTCTGCTGACTTCCTTCAAGTTAGCGATGAGGGCATGCTCCGGTATGGTTCCATTGCCATTAAGCGCCCAGGAAAAATGCGCGTGACTTATAATCCGCCAAGCGAGGATTTTATGGTTGCGGATGGATCTTTTCTGCATATGTGGGATGCCGATATGAAAAGCCAGACGAGCGTTCCGGTAAGCTCGGGCATTGCCTCCTTTATTTTAGAAAAAAATATAAAATTTTCCAGCGACGTTATTCTTACGCGTTTTGTGCGCTATCCGGCCAAAATCGAAATTGATCTCGTATCAAAAGAAACGCCAGAAGAAGGAGAGCTAACACTTATCTTTGAAGATAATCCGCTTAAGCTTCGTCAATGGCGCATTCTCGACACGCAAGGACATACCACAGGCATCAATCTAGAAAATTCTCGTGAGAATGTTGATTTTCCCTCTGATACTTTTATCTTCATGGCGCCTACCTTCGGGAAGAGCGGTTAGAACTAAAAAGGCTACACTTTGAGAATTGTCACTTGGAATATTAACTCCGTTCGCCTGCGGCTTGATCTTATTGAACGGCTCACCAAAGAACACAAACCCGACATTTTATGTTTGCAGGAAACAAAAGTTGTTGACGATGCTTTCCCGCGTGAAGCCTTGGCAGCAATGGGATACACACACCAACATTTTCAGGGACAGAAAAGCTATAACGGTGTAGCCTTTCTCTCGCGCATCCCTTTTAAAGAAACAGGCATTAAGAACTGGACAGGTAAACAGGATTGCCGTCACGTTTTTGCGACCTTGTCCAATGGCATCGAAATCCATTGCGTTTATGTTCCTGCTGGCGGAGACATTCCTGATCCTGAAATAAATCCCAAATTTGCGCACAAACTCGCTTTTCTTGATGAGATGACGACATGGTGGCAAAAACGCGCACAAGAAAAAGCCAAACCAAAAATTCTTGTCGGTGACATGAACATTGCCCCGCTTGAGCAAGATGTCTGGTCACACAAACAATTACTGAATGTGATTTCCCACACGCCCATTGAAGTTGAAAAATTTAAAAAGCTGCAAAACGCGCATAATTTTGTTGATGCCCTGCGTCATTTTGTGCCAGCGGAGGAAAAACTTTATTCGTGGTGGAGTTATCGCGCACGCGATTGGGATAAATCTAACAAAGGCCGCCGCCTCGACCACATATGGGTGACACCTGATCTTGTCCACAAACTCAAAAGCTATAAAATATTACGCGACGCCCGAGGCTGGCAACCCAAGCCGAGCGATCACGTTCCTGTCATGGTTGATTTGGCTGTTTCCTGAAACGCTGTCTCAAGCGCGGCACACACAGTTTTCATAACGCTTTTCCAATCTTCCGGCTTGGATTGCCGAAAAATGCGCATCGAAGGATACCAAAGGGCTTCTTCCTGTTGTAATCCCCACCGCCAATCCGGCTCTGGCGTAACAAGAATCCAAACCTTTTTACCAAGCGCTCCGGCAAGATGTGCCAGCGCTGTATCGCAGCAAATAATAAGATCAAGCTGAGAAATAAAACGCGCTGCATCAGAAAAATCCTTAATCTGCGACACAAGATTTACGGCGCCTTTTTCTTGCAAACGGCAAACCTCTTCCTCTGTTGCTTCTCGCGTTAGATTATAAAAAGAAACTTTTTCCTGTATCACTTCTGAGTCAAAAAGCGTCATGACATCGGAGAAAGGAAGGCTTCTCAAACGGTCCGTTCCAAAGGCAGGATTTCCCGCCCAAACAAGACCTACCTTCATTTTGTTTAGATCACATTGCAGACTCGCCTTGGGAACAGGCGGCGACAAATAAGGTATATCCAAAGGAATCGTATCTGTTGTTGTTCCAAAAATATGGGGCAGATCAAAAAGAGAAGCATAAAAATCAAACAAAGGAACAATTTGTTCCTCTTCTATGATTTCATCTATGCAAGGCAAAGAAGAAAACAAAGATACAAGCGGCGCTTTGCAAATGAGAACAACGCGTGCGCCCTTTTCTTTGACCATCGGCAAATAGCGCACCAGCATCAACGCATCACCGAATCCTTTTTCAGCATAAAAAAGGATTGTCTTGCCGTTCGGATTCTCACCGTGCCACAGAGGCGCTGAAAAAGCTGGCCGCTTACGCAAACAAAACCGCGCCCGATAACGCGCAAAGCCGCGTGCATAATCACCAGAGAGAAGCTCCAGCAATGCCAAATGAAAATGCCATTTTCCTAAAAGATGTTCATGGCCGGAGAAAAGCTGCTCATCTGTTACGTTCTGTCCGGTTACATCAATAAGACGCAAAAGCGCCGCACGCGCTGCGTCATAGTTTCCACAGAGTTGATGCGTCAACGCCGCATTATAAAGAGCCTCGGGCATATTGTCTGGCTGAAGCGCAAAAGCTTTTTCGTAAGCCTGCAATGCCTCTTTTTGCGCGCCGCAACGGTTTAGAGAAAGCCCCAGAAAGAAAAAAGTCTGCGCAAAATCCGGCTGAAGCTCGCCCGCGCGCCGATAAGCGGAAACGGCTTCCGGCCACGACTCTCCCCCTCGCAACACATTACCAAGATAGAAAAAGAACAAACCCGCTTTCGGATCAATTTGAATGGCCTGTTTAATTTGCGCTATGGCTTCATCATAGCGCCCCTGTGCTTCATACAAAACACCCAAGAGTGCCAAAGCGTCCGCATTTTCTGGCGCGTTTTTCAACACAGATTCATAAAGCGTTTGTGCCTTATCAAGATCACCGCACTGGTGCGCTTCTATGGCGGCGTT
>DOBW01000045.1:0-126 GCA_003504035.1 Rhodospirillaceae bacterium
CGACGTTCATGTCCTGACTTTAACGGCTACCCCTATACCGCGCACTTTGCAAATGGCTCTGACAGGCGTGCGTGAACTCAGCCTTATTACAACGCCGCCTGTCGATCGTTTGGCGGTACGGACCTA
>DOBW01000045.1:155-3090 GCA_003504035.1 Rhodospirillaceae bacterium
GTGCGCGAAGCGCTGATGCGCGAACATTACCGTGGCGGCCAGAGTTTTTATGTCTGCCCTCGTATTGAAGATTTAAAAGCGGTCACTAAAGAACTTGCCGAGCTGGTTCCCGAACTGAAAATGACCACCGCCCACGGTCGTATGGGGGCAGGGGAACTGGACGACATTATGTCGGCCTTTGATGCCAGAAAATTTGATCTTCTCCTTGCCACCAATATTATTGAATCGGGCTTGGATATCCCCAATGCCAACACCATCATTTTGCACCGCGCAGATATGTTTGGTCTTTCGCAGCTTTACCAACTGCGTGGACGCGTTGGACGCGCTAAACAGCGCGGCTATGCCTATTTGACCTACAGCCCCACGGCAGCACTGTCCCAAATGGCGCAGCAACGGCTAGAGGTTATCTCAACCCTCGATCAGCTCGGCGCAGGATTCCAGCTCGCCAGCCACGATATGGATATACGCGGTACAGGCAATCTTTTGGGCGAAGAGCAATCAGGCCACATCCGCGAAGTAGGTGTCGAACTTTACCAGCAAATGCTAGAAGAGGCCGTTGCAGCAGCCAAAGAAGGTATGGGGCAAGAAGAAGCGTTAAAAACCCAAGCACATTTTTCGCCTCAGATTAATATCGGCATTACCGTCATGATCCCCGAAAAATATGTTCAGGATCTTAATGTCCGTATTGGGCTTTACAGGCGGCTTGCGCAAGAAGAGGGCGAAGACATTGAGTCCATTGCTGCTGAAATGCGGGATCGTTTTGGTTCGTTACCAAAAGAAGTTGAAAACCTGTTGCAAACGGTTGAAATTAAAAATCTTTGTCGTAAAGCGGGAATCGTCAAGCTAGATGCTGGCCCACGTGGTGCTGTCATCGGCTTTTATCAAGACAAGTTCAGCCAGCCCAAACGCCTCATCACATGGATCACCGATCAGGCAGGTGCCGTCAAAGTGCGTCCCGACCAGAAAATAGTCCTCATGCGGGCGTGGGACGATCTGGAAACACGGCTAGAAGGCGTAAAAAAAGCCTTGAAAGATTTGGGCCGCATCGCTGCTTGAGTTTTTTCTTCTAGTCTAAAGGATTTTATCGGTTATAGTCATTCATAGTCGTTTCAATTAAGAATGGGACGGCAGGCGAAAATTGTTTTTGACGAGCATCGCTGCGTAAGCGTACATTGTAGTACGTGCGCAAGCGATGCGAAGATAAAGGCTATTTGCAGCCCCGTCCCATTCTTAAGTGGAATGACTATAGGACAGAATCTAAAGGAGCTTTCAAATGACTGATGCTTACGTCAATGCCAAAACCAAAGAAGCTCTTAAAGCCACCGACAATGATAAAAAAGATGCCCAAAAACTTCTCATCACATGGGCTGTGCGCGATCAGCAACTTCTTTTAGGTTTTGCCAAACCTCATTTAAAGGCTCTTGTCTCGGCACGTATTGAACAGCTCTCACGAAAGAGCAAAAAAGGAAAAGACAAGGGCGCCAACTCTTTCAGCAAAAAAGATCTCGATGCCATGATTGAAGGCCATACAAAAGGCGAGAAAAGGTCCCAGACAAACGTGCCTCCGCCCAAATCTTCAATAAGGCAAGCCTCTGTCATGCAGCAAATTGCTGCAGCCTTTAAGAAGAAATAAAAATCAGGTTACTTGCCTTTCGGCATTTTGGTATCTTCCATTTTGGCGTTCGTAAAGACAGCGCCTTGTATGTTCGCGCCAACGAAGTTTGCGGCGCTTAAATCCGCACCTGTAAAATTGACATTCTTAACACTGGCACCCGAAAAATCCGCATAACGCAAATTAGCACCAACGAAAGACGTTTTTAGTTCTCTCCCGCCCTCAAAGAAAAGAGGTTCCAAATGCGCTCTAGAAAAATTAGCCCCCGTCATGTTTGACTTGCTAAAATTGGTGCCGCGCAAATCCGCTCCTACAAAAAGGCACTGTCTGAAATCACTTTCACCTAGCATGGCAGCTTGGAGACTGATGCGCGATAAATCACGTCCATACCAAATGGAACGCGCTGCGACCAGCATCGTTAGATTGGCGCCTACTAACGGAGGCGTCTCGCGCAAATCATGGTCAGAGAGATCAAGATTTTTACCTTTTGCGCCATGCGTTTTAATCCAAATATGATGCTTTTCTAAAAGCTCTTCAAGGCTAAGCTCATGACTATCAAGTGTCTGGCCTGTCGGCTTATCAGTTAGGGCACCTTCCATATCAACGTTCTCAAGATTTGAGAAATCCATTTTTACGCCAACCAAATTAGCGCCCTTTAAATTCACATTCTTAAGCTCACACTGGCTAAGATCGGCCCCAGAAAGATTAGCACCTTTTAAATTAGCGCCTGAAAGATTACCCCGTACAATAGTAGACTTACTCATATTAGCGTCCTCGAAATTCGAGTTGATCGCTATGGTTCCAGCAAGTTTTACCGAGGAAAGATTAGCCCCGCGCATATCAACGCCGCCCGTACCTTCTTTCCAAACATCGCTGTCACTTGTAAAGGTAAGCCCCTTTTCAGGATCATAGGTAGCATAAGATCCCTCGCGCAAATCGGCCTCGCTCATATTAGCGTTTGCCATGATCGCACCACGCAAACACGCTCCGCGCAAATCGGCACGCACAAGACTTGACTTTGAAAAATCCGCTTTTCGCAAATCACAAGCATACAAAACGGCACAATCTAGTTTTGTTTTTGTGAAGTTCGTTTCAACCATCATAGAACCTGTGAAGTCAGCATTCGACATGTCTTTCCCTTCAAAAGAAAGACCGCTCAAATCATAGTGTTGCAAAATAGCACGCGCACCATTTGAACGTGCAGCTTTAAATGCCTCATGTTTGGAAATAATATTATCCAATTCAGCCTGCGTAAGAGAAGTCAAAGCTTCAGTATTTTCGTTGTTTTTATCTTTTTCCATATTCTTCAACACAAAATCGCCA
>DOBW01000123.1:0-1402 GCA_003504035.1 Rhodospirillaceae bacterium
ACCTCAAGTTTCACAGCCCACACCTTTCTCGGAAGGGGGCACAACAGAAATTGTGCCGCGCACGACGCTTTCTGTGGATCAGGGCGAGGATAACAAGATGGGGGTTTTGTCAACTGGTGTGAGCCTTCAAGACATGGTTCAAAGCTTAAATGCTTTGGGTGTTGGGCCACGTGACATGATTACAATTTTACAGTCAATCAAAGCCGCCGGAGCCTTGCAGGCTGATCTGACGGTTATCTAAAGGAGCCTTGCTATGGATTTCGAAAAGATCCCTGTTTCTATGGATGTTATGTCCCAGATGGTCAATCCGTCTCTTTCTGCTGCCAAAGGAAAAGTGTCTGCGGCGGCTGAGGCGGGGGAAAATAAGGCCATAGAAGCGGCATCCAAAGATTTTGAGAGTGTTTTTATGGCGCAAATGCTTAAGCCAATGTGGGACAGCGTAGAAACCAATGCCATGTTTGGTGGCGGTATAGGTGAAGATGTGATGCGCGATTTTCTTGTGCAGGAATATGGAAAAGCTATGGCGCATGTTGATAATTTTGGGCTGTCGCAGTCCGTTATGGCTGAGTTGATGGAAATACAGTCAAAAACAACGATGTAAATACATAAATAAGGAGAATGGTTATGTCGAAGCAAATGAAAGAAAAGCAATTTTCGACTGAAGAGAAGGCTCAAAAATTTAGCCAAGATCTAGCCGGTGTTATGCGGTCTTTGACTGAAATTATGGAAGAAGAAAACAGGTTGCTTGGCAAAAAGGACCTCAAAGGTCTTGAGAAATTAACGCAGAAAAAAATGCAGCTTGTTGGCGCTTGTCAAAAATATCGCACGATGCTTATCGATAACCCGGACGTTTTGAAAAAAATGGATGGCTTAATGCGGGTGCAATTAGGAGCTATGCGCAAGGATTGTTTGCTTATTGCTAAGAAAAACGAAAGTGCTGTTGGTGGCGCGCTTCAAGCTACCCAAAACATGGTTGAGACAATTGTTAATGCAGCGGTCAAAGAAACGAAAAAAACAGACGGCTACAAAGACCCACGAAAGAAACATCTCGAATTGGGCACGTACAGCCCTGTTTGCACGCCTGTCGCTTTTTCCCGTGCCGTCTAGCGGTACCTCTTGTGACATAGAACAAAGAATGAAGAAAGGATGCCTTTATGGCCCAGTTTGAACAAACCCCGCAAATAACAACAGAGAGCGTTGTTAACAGTATTCTTTCTGCGCTTAGAGCTAGCACACAGCAAGTTGGCGTTAATGAGGAAATGTTTGCCTCTTTTCTTGCCAAAACAAAGGCGGCCATGCCTGAGCTTGATATGAAGGGTAATGAAAGCGTTGTTCAAAGGCCGGAAGCTGCACCTGTGAGCGCACCCAGAAAAGAGGCGGGCTATGAAGCACAAGCCACTCA
>DOBW01000123.1:1427-5145 GCA_003504035.1 Rhodospirillaceae bacterium
CCTGTAGCTGCGGAAGCGTCCCAGCAAAAAGAGACGGATGAAACCCAAGAGGTCAAGCTTGATGACCAGAAGATAGCTGAAGAAGATACGGAAGATGGGGGACGTTCGAGGTTGGCTTCTTTTGGGCTTCCCTCTGATTTTTTGGATAATTTGAAAAAGAAGATAAATCTTGCCCTCGAAGGAACGGGTGAGGAAAGCGATATTTCGGCATCTGTAAAAAAATTGGTTGAAGGAGATCTTAAAGCGTTATTTCAGGGAAATAAAACAGAAGAAGGGGAAGACGAAACTCTTCATTCAGCAGTTCAGGCTCTTGTTAGCGATTCCATTGGTGATGTCAAAAAGCTTATTGAAGGTGCCTTGAAGATTAAGGCTGAACAGCGCGCCTCAGGCGAGCCGCTTTCTGTAACGCCGGATAAAGCGCTGTTGGCAGAGACAGGAAAAAAAGAGATTCTTGCTCAAGCGGCTGGTGGGGCTTCTCAAACAGAAGGGGAAGCAGACCTTGCTTTTGGCCAAGCCAGTAAAGAGTCTTCAACTTTGGCCCTTGCGTCTGCGCAAGGTACCGAAGGGAAGCAGGAAACAAAAGCGTCTGGTTTTGAAGATGTTCTTTTGCCGCGCAAGCCACAGGGTGAAGCGTCATCTCAATCTCAGGTCGTAGTCGGTGGCTTGGCCTCTGCGGTTCAAACGCAAAGTAGCACAACGGCCACCACCACATCCAGCACGGCCAATGCGGGTGCACAGGCCGCTTCTGTTGGGGAGGTGGGATCAACAAATCTTTTGGGCGAAGGTGGGCGCTCTTCGGGGTCCTATGATTTTGCGGCGCAGCTTTCTGCGGCACGTGTGGCAAGGGGAGGGGCGATAGGACTCCAGAATCCGGCCGAACAAATTGCCGTTCAGATCAACAAAATGGCTAAAGACGGCAAAGAAGAAATGACCATTAATCTTCGCCCGCCGGAGCTAGGGAAGGTTCAAGTTAAGCTTGCTTTCTCTTCCGATGGACGCGTGCAGGTGATGGTTACGGCTGATAATCAAAATGCGTTGGACCTTCTTATGAAGGATCAAAGCAGTCTTCATAAGGCGCTTCAAGAGGCTGGGCTACAAACGGATTCCTCTTCTTTGGAGTTTTCTTTGAATGAAGGAAATCAGAACGAAACGCTTGCGCAAAATAGAGCGCAGCGCAATTCGGAAAACACAGAATTTTCTCGCATCACATTAGAAGAAGCAGATCTTTTGGATGAGGAGATTGAAACATATTATCTTACGCCGGGGCGTGTGAACCTTCGCGTTTAAGGAGAGAGCCATGACAACTATTAGCAGTAATTCCGAGGTCCTTAACGATTATCTTGCCTCGACTCAATCGGCAGCGACGAAAGTTGACGATTCCTCTTCCATATGGGGTGAGTTCAATACGTTTCTTCAGATTCTTACAACGCAGCTTCAAAATCAGGATCCAACAGAACCTGTGGATGCGAGCGAGTTTACCAACCAACTCGTTCAATATGCAGAAGTTGAGCAACAAATTAGCACGAACGATAAACTGAGCGATATCACGAAGATTTTAAACTCGAATGGGATTACGCCTGTTCTTGATTATATTGGACAGTATGTTGAGACGAGCACAACGGACGAGATGGTTGTTCAAGGCGGTGTTGGCATGATGTCCTATGTCTTGAACGGTGAGGCGTTAAGTGCCGAGATTTCCGTGCAGGATGAAAATGGAGATGTTATTGCAACGATAGATGGCCCGTCCGAGTTGGGGATGAACCGCATCGCTTGGGATGGTGGTCTTGATGAGGGTGGTGTTGCACAAGATGGTGTCTATAAATTTGTTATCACGGCTAAGGATGGCGCTGGTGATACCATGGAGGTTAGTGACATTCGCATTATTGGTCAGGTCTCTAGCATTGAAACAGATGAAGACGGCAAGCTTTCTCTGAAAATTGGCGACCTTTCCATCGCTGATTCAGATATTTTGTCGGTCTTTGCAGCGATTGCAACGTCTCCAGATTCTACGGAGGATACATCTGAAGGCGACACAACTGAAGATGATACAACAACCTGATAAAGTCTTTTCCGCAGCGTTACAGCGTCGCTCCTTGTGTCTTGTGTAAAAGCAAATTAAAAAAGACTATAGGTATGTGTTTTTGCATAATTTTTAGGGCTTTTTCCTAAAAAAGAGAAAAAGCAAAGGATTGTTGCAGGGTGGGGGATAAAAGGCATAAACTCAAGAAATAGTCATTCCCCTTAAGAACGGGACGGCAGACAAAAACCATTTTAATTTGCCGTCATGCTCTTAGTTGAAACGACTATATAGGAAAAAAACATGGAATCGATGATGCCTAAATATCTTGTTTTTATGTCTACTTTTTATCGTGCACGCGCCCTTTTTGTGGTGAGCCTTTTGTTGTGTTCTTTGGTTCTTGTGGCTTGCGGCAAAATGCCCAGTGAGGTTGATCCTCCTGCTGGTGTTTCTCGGGACGTTTATTCGCGCGTTTATCCGGATTCTGCAACGGATCCGAAGCCATGACAAAATCTGTCTTTGCTTATCGCAACGGCACGTTGTGCGTGGAGGCCTTGCCTTTGGTCGAGCTTGCTGAAGAGATTGATACGCCCTTCTATTGTACGAGCGTTAAACAGCTTCGCCGTAATTTGCATTCTTTTTTTGCGCCCTTTAAGGAAAGTCCTGTAAAAATAAATTATGCTATGAAAGAAAATGGAACTTTGGCTATGGTTCGGGCTTTGGCTCAAGAAGGTTCTGGCGTGGATGTTACCTGCGTGGGTGAATTGTCGCGCGCGATTGAAGCTAATGTCGCTTCGCAGCATATTTCTTTTTCAGGAAAAAGTTTCTCCCATGACGATGTGCTTGCAGTTTTGTTGGCTGGCGTAGACCGGATTAATGTTGCTTCTCTTTCTGATCTTCTGCTGATCGAAGGTGTTGCCGTGACTTTGAATAAAAGTGCGCCTATCGTTTTGCGTTTTGATCCGGATAATATGGCGCGGCATTGTTTTGATCCTTGTTCTTTGGATTCTGCCATTCAGCATATTTTGAAAAGTGATTCTTTGGTTTTGAGGGGCCTTGCCTTGCCGCGGGAAGAAAAAGAATTTTCTTTTTTAGAGCATGTGCGCAGGATCGAGAAACTTTCTTCCTTCGTTTGGGATCTTTATCGGCAGGACATTTCTGTTGAGCATATTGGTTTGGGTGCGGGGCCTGCTTTTTTGGTGCAAGAAGATAAGGCAGAAAAAGCGTCTCTTTATGTTCGCGTTCTTGATGAAATGTTTGACAATTTAGTCTGTTCTTTTTCCTTTGAGCCGGGAGAGATTCTCACGCGTGGTGCGCGTGCGCTTATAACGCGCGTTGTTCAGAGCAAAAAAATAGACAATAAAATGGAAATGACTGTTGACGCTTATCAAAATAAGAAGGAGCTTTCTAAGACTTTCTCATCAAAGCAAGAAATTATGCCAATGCGCGAGGCTTCGTCTTCAGCCCTTTTTGATACGATGGTTCACGATGTTGTTGGTGGAGCAAGTGAGGGTAGTGTGCCTGCTTGTTTATTGCCGGAAATGATGCCCAATGATCTGCTTGTGATGACGGGGGTGTGTGTGCGCGGTGATGCGTTAACACCGGCTTTGGGACGTCGTCCGCTTGCGCCAGAAATTTTGGTTTCTGGTGCGCGGCATGCTGTTGTTCGCCGCTGTGTTGCGGTGGTTGAGCAGATGGCGT
>DOBW01000179.1 GCA_003504035.1 Rhodospirillaceae bacterium
TTTTCATGCCATTTATTGGCCAGCCTTTTTGATGGCTGCCGGTCTGGAGCCACCTAAGCGGGTTTTTGCTCATGGGTGGTGGACAAATGAAGGTCAGAAAATTTCAAAATCTTTAGGCAATGTGATTGATCCTTTAGAGCTTATTGAAAAATATGGTTTGGATCAGATGCGCTATTTTATGTTGCGCGATGTGTCCTTTGGTAGTGATTGTGATTTTTCACATGCGGCGATGATAGCGCGGATCAATAGTAACTTGGCCAATGATCTTGGCAATTTGGCACAACGTAGCCTTTCTATGATTGCTAAAAACTGTGGTGCATCTGTACCAAATGCGGGGGCTTTCACAGACGCTGACAAAGAACTTTTGGATAAAGCCTATGGAGCTTGCGACAAGGTTCGCGCTGAACTGGATGTTCAGGCTTTTCATAAAGCTTTGGATGTTTTGTGGGAGTTGGTTGGTGATTCCAATCGCTATGTTGATGAGCAAGCGCCGTGGGCGCTCAAGAAAACGGATCCTGCGCGTATGGCAACGGTGCTTTATGTCTTGGCCGAGACACTTCGCGTTTTGGCTATTCTTATCCAGCCCTTTATGCCTCAGAGTATGGGTAAATTACTGGATCAGCTTGCTGTTGCTCCGGAAAAGCGTGATTTCACGGAATTGACGAAAGAGGGAGCTTTGATCGAAGGCGTGCCTTTACCGCAACCTTCTGGAATTTTTCCGCGCTTTGTGGAAGAATAAGTCCATGTTTGTTGATAGTCACTGCCATCTTGATTTTGGGGCTTCGGATGCTGATCTGAGTGCTGTTCTTGATCGTGCGCGTGCGGTTGGGGTTGAGCGTTTTGTAACCGTTGGCACAAACCGCGCCGAGTTTCCCGAAGTTGTACGTCTTTCTGAAGCATATGCGGATGTTTTTTGCGCGCTTGGCATTCATCCGCACGAGGCTGAAAAAGTAGGCGAAGAAATTTCAGCCAAAGAGCTTGTAGATATAAGCGCACATCAAAAAATTATTGGCATTGGTGAGGCGGGGTTGGATTATTTTTACGACAACACGCCCAAGGAAGCCCAAGAGCGTGTTTTTCGTGAACATATTCGCGCCAGCATCTTGTCTGGGTTGCCTCTTATTATTCACACGCGTGATGCAGAAGAAGATACAATTCGCATTTTAAGTGAAGAGCGAAAAGGGCATGAAAAAGAACTAAAGGGCGTGTTTCATTGCTATAGCTCGAACAAAGAATTAGCCGCGTTTGGACAGGAAATAGATTTTTATTTTTCCTTTTCCGGCATGCTGACCTTTAAAAAGTCCGATAATGTGCGTGATATTGCGCAGGACATTGCCTTGGATCGCCTTCTTGTTGAAACGGATGCGCCTTATCTTGCGCCAGAGCCTTTTCGCGGCAAGAAATGTGAGCCAGCTTATGTCGTTCATACAGCTAAATGTTTAGCCGATGTCAAAGGGTTGCCGATTGATATGCTTGAAAAAGCGACAACGGAAAACTTCTTTCGTCTCTTTAAAAAGGTTAAAGCGCCATGAAAATAACTATTCTTGGCTGCGGCGGAGCAGGGGGTGTGCCACTGATTGGCGGTAATTGGGGGGATTGTGACCCGAATAACCCTAAAAATGCTCGTACGCGTGTTTCGCTCAAGATAGAAGAGGGAGGCACAACGCTTCTCGTTGATACATCGCCAGATTTGCGTGAGCAGCTCCTTAAGGCGGGTTTGGATGATTTAACGGCTATTCTTTATACGCATGAGCATGCCGATCATACGCACGGCATTGACAATATTCGCAGCATAAATTGGCTTACGGGACATACTGTTCCTCTTTATGCCGATGCGCGGACCATGCAAGAGCTTAAGAAGCGTTTCGATTATATTTTTGAGCCCATGAAGGCCGCACGTTTTATGAAGCCGTCTATCGAACCGCATGTGATTAATGGGCCTTTGCAGTTTGAAACAATTAAGGCTTTGAGTTTTTCTCAGCAACATGGTGATGCTTTTTCTTTGGGATACCGCTTTAATGATTTTGGCTATTCCACAGATGTGAGCGCTTTGGATGAAAAGGCTTTCGAGATTCTTGAAGGTGTCAAAGTTTGGGTTGTCGGCGCGATACGCGAGAAGCCTCATGCCAAGCACGCCAATCTTGAAACGGTCTTGAGCTGGATTGAGCGGATTAAACCTGCGCGCGCTTATCTCACGCACATGGATCATTCGATGGATTATGACACGCTCATGCGGCGTCTTCCTGATGGTGTTGAGCCTGCTTATGACGGGCTTGAGATTGACCTCTAGTCATTCCACAAAAAACGTCATGCCGGACCGCCTCAAGAGCGAAGCGAGAGAGGCGTGATCCGGTATCCATCTCACTTTCTTTGTAGCAAAGTGCTCAGATTGAAATTTTAGGTGATGGATGCCGGATCAAGTCCGGCATGACGATGAAATGGGGTTGGATCGTTGCACCTCCCAAGAAGTCTCCTCGCAGTGACGGAGTTTTTTTCTCTTTCTCTCTTCTCCACCTCGTCATTCTCTTAAAGCATGATTTAACATAATATATCTTATGCGACAAAGCTTAGGGATGTTTTTTACGCGACCTATCCACAAAACAATGCTAAAAAGCCCATAAAACACGGTAAAAACGAAAAGGAAAAGACGCCTTATGTCGCAATCTATGGACCATCTCAAAGATGTTATGCGCCGCTTGAGGGACCCTGAGAGGGGTTGCCCGTGGGACCTTAAACAGAGCCATGAATCTTTGGCGCAATACATGCTCGAAGAAGCCTACGAAGTCGTAGAAGTTATCGAGGATTCGGATGGCCTTCAGACCTCTTCTGACAAAGATCATTTGTGCGAAGAGCTTGGCGATGTGCTTTTGCAGATCGTTTTTCATGCCCAAATTGCGTCTGAAAATGGCGA
>DOBW01000057.1 GCA_003504035.1 Rhodospirillaceae bacterium
CACTCTTCTGATTGACGGGCGCGATCTTCCCTCCCCCGTCAATTATATGTTGATGCGCATTTTGCCACCCGACAACATCACGACAGACGCAACAAAGCGCCCCTTTGTCATTTTTGATCCCCGCGCCGGTCAAGGCCCCGGTGTTGGTGGCATGAAAAAAGATAGCGAAATAGGAATTGCTCTGCTTGGCGGACATCCTGTCTATTTTGTCAGTTTCTTGCCCAAACCTGTGCGCGGCCAAACAGTCGAAGATGTTTGTAATGCCGAGGCACATTTCATCTCCAAAATATCTGAATGGCATCCTGCCGCAGAGAAGCCCTGTCTGATAGGAAATTGTCAAGCTGGCTGGCAAATTGCTTTGATGAGTTCGCTTCATCCCGAGCTTGCCGGTGTTTTAATTCTGGCCGGAGCGCCGCTTTCCTATTGGGCAGGAAAACACGGTGGCACACCGGCACGCTATGCTGCAGGCATGATGGGCGGGTCATGGATAAACGCTTTTTTGAACGATCTAGGAGATGGTTTTTTTGATGGCGCTTGGCTTGTTTCCAGTTTTGAAAGCAACAATCCGGCCCATACTTATTGGCAAAAATCATATGATGTTTACACCAAGATTGATACGGAAGGGCCGCGCTATCTCGCTTTTGAACGCTGGTGGGGAAATCCCATTCTTCTAGGTGGCGAAGAAATGCAATTTATTGCTGATGAACTTTTTATCGGCGATAAACTGGCAACCGCTCAAATCCAAAGCACAAGCGGTATGCGAGCCGATTTACGCAATATAAAATCACCCCTCGTTATTTTCTGCTCACGTGGCGATGATATTACGTCTCCGGCCCAAGCTCTGGGATGGATTTCAGAACTTTACGGCTGTGATGAAAACATCATAGCAAGCGGACAAACTATTATTTACTGCCTGCATGATGATATTGGCCATTTGGGAATTTTTGTTTCCTCCAGCGTTGCGACCAAAGAACATCAGCAGTTTTTTAACAATATCGACATGATCGAAGCGCTCCCACCCGGTTTATACGAAGCTGTTTTCACGCCTAAAACCAAAGACTCAACTAATCCCGATCTTATTTCCGGAGAGTATATTCTTGGCTTTGAGCACCGCAAAATCGATGACATTCGCGCTTTTGGCGTGAATGATCCAGAAGATGACAGATGCTTTGCCGCCGTAGAACAATTATCTGAAACATTTCTTGGCCTTTACTGCTCGCTCTTTTCGCCCCTTATACGCAGCCTTGTTACAAAAGAAAGCGCCGAAATGCTGCGTGCTTCTCACCCCATACGTTTTCCTTTTACTTTTTTCTCAGACAAAAACCCGATGCTTTATGGTCTCGCACAAATGGCCGATGTAATTCAAAAGCAACGCCAACCCATCGGGAAAGAAAATATTTTTTGGCAAGGACAAGAAGCTTTCTCCGATCAGGTGAGAGTAAATCTAGACGCCCTTAACAAAATTAAAAATGAAACTGTTGAATCCCTATTCTTCAGTATCTATGGACAACCTCTTTTACAAAGTCTTCTTGGGCTACATGGCGCCCATTCCTATACCAAACCTGCGCCAGCGCATGACATTCAACTTGAAAACGAGAAAAAACAGAAGCTCACAGAAATCCTTCACGAAATTGAAATTGGCGGCCTCCCTGAGGCCATGATACGCGGCATACTTTATGTTAGTCATGCCGATCGCACCGTAGATGAGCGCGAATACAATCTGCTGTTGCGCCTTAGAAAAGAAAGCAACCTTCTGCCCTCCATGTCACACAGCGAATACAAAGCCATGGTGCGTCAGCAATATATGTTGCTTTTGCTGGATGAAGCCCGTGCCATTGAAACCATTCCACGTCTGTTAGATCGCGCCGAAGGCAAAGAGAAGGAAGCTTTTGCTGTCATTCGAAGCGTTATAAGCGCCAGCGGCACACCTTCTGCACAAGAAGAAGAACGCCTTGAAAAACTGGAAAGCCTTTTTGTGCCCGCCCATGCAGGCCACCACCGCCGCGCCAGCGACAATCCTGTGGTCTAGCTTTATCTGATATTCTTCTCTTCTACCATTTCCTCAAAAAGAGCTGCCATTTTTGAAGATTGTTTTTTCACATCAAAAAAAGGTGCTTTTTCTACGCGTTGCGCTATGTTCTGCGCTGTCTTTTGGCGCAAAACAGGATCGCGGCCAAGACGTATAGCACGTGCAGCCACAGCTGCATTATCTGTCCCAATAAGATCTTCCTGCCCAAGGCTACGAAGCATCAGTGCGTCTTGATTGGCATGTAACCATTTTTCGGCTCGCGCTATAAGCGGTTTGCCATAATGAAGCGCCTGCATAGCAACGGTAACACCATCACGGGGAAAACTTCCCAAGCAAACATCGCTCAACTGGATAAGTCGTTCAAAATCATCCGGATCTACGGCATGAACAACAATGATTCTTTTGGGATCAATGTCTGGAAAATCCTTCATCACAAAACGCAAACGCGCCAAAAAAGTTAGCGCAAGAAAATAACCACCCCATGTAGGACTAAACGGCGCAAAAAGAAGATAACTGCCTTGAACTTCGCGCAAAATAGAAAGAAAAGCATGAAGCGTAGGTGCCATTTGCTTATTGACGGCAGCACCAGAAAAATAAAGAACAGCCTCTTCAGGAATACCCAGAGCAGCGCGTGTTATATTTTTGGAAGGCAAAACTTTTTCTTTTCTTTCATAACAAATGAGAGGCCCTTCAATTGTTTTTAATGTCTCGGTCGATTCCCGCCTGTAAACAGACGCTATTTCTGGTGAAGCCTGAGAGACAATGTAATAATCATAGCTCGCAAGACCAGAGCTCCCTGATATCAACGCAGAAAGATTCACTTGAACACGCGCCAAGCGCAAAGCCAAAAGCTGATCAAAATCTTTGGCACTAAAACTATAGGCCGTCCCGATCACCAAAAAATCCAGATCATCCGCAATAATTTGTTGGGCCTTCTGCGCCGCATCACCGCGCAAAGAGACTGCTTTATGCGCAAGCTCCGAGATTTTAGAATCAAAGGAAGAATTCTCTCTGCAAGTTTCATCAACAACATCGAGAGAATACCAATAGATATCATAATCCCTTAAATCAAAACCGCTAAACAGGGCATAAAGGGCGCGCGTATCCGTATAATCTTTTAAATTTCGGGAAAGAAGCCCCAGTTTTTTCTTACGGCCCACCGCCCTTACCGGTAATTTTCTGCGCGAAAGAACATCAAGAGCCGGATTCTGTCTAACAAGCTCTCCAAGAATTGCGGCACGCGCCTTAATCAGATCAATCGTTGAACAATCAACATAAAAACAAGCACCAAACGTAAGTTTGTTTTTTATAGCTTGGTGTAAAATGTTTTGACGACTTCCTTCTTCCGTCTTTTGCATCAGATCAAGGAGCCATGAGGTAAGCTCCTTATAATAACGGATATAACGCCCCTCATCCTCTTGCGTCATCAAATGAGGTTGGCGCATTGTAAACAGCAAATAAGCCTTAAAGGCATTTACCGAAAGGTCTTTTACATTTTTAAGCAACGGAAGTTCAAAAGGCTGAAAATAAAAACTCAAAATAACAAAAGCGCGAAACCACAGTGCATCGGATATATCGTTTTTTTCAAAAATAGCACGACATTTTTTGATAAGCACCTCTTCGCTTTCCGCTCTTTCTTGTCCAAAAAAGGAACCGCGCAGTTTTTCGCTTGCCTCAAAAAGTATATCAACCGCAATGAGATCCGTGCATTCCTGATCCGCCGCGCCATCAAGCAACGCACAAATTTTCTGCCGCAGTGCCAAAAGTTTTTCAGTTATTGTTTTTTGTTCAATAGAGAGGGTCAAGGCACGAGCTTGAGCCGCTTTTTTTCTTTCCGTGTCCTCAAAACCCTCAATCACAGCCACAAGGTCACGCGCTAACTCACTGGCTTGCAGAAACAGGCTCATGGCACAGACGGAGGCGGAGGCGCGCCCATCTCTTGCGCCAAAGAAATGATCTTGGTGATGTGCCTGTTTTGATCGGCATGAAGACCGTCTGTTAAAGCCTTGTCAATTTCTCCGTAAGAGACCTCTTCAATCTCATCGGCTCGCTTAAGCGCACACGCGATAACATCTTGCAAATCATCCCCCCAATCGAAACCAACATATTGAGGTAAATGACCAAACGCAGAATCAGATTTTTCTGTTCGATCGGTCAAAGAAATGGCCCCCATATTGATGCCCGCAACAACACGTTCATGCACACCGTCGCGCCAAAGAGGACTTGTATTTCCTATTATTTTATAATGGCGCATTTCCTGAGCATATATTTTGTTAGGTATAGGATTATAAAGCTTGGCTTTATTTTGAGATGAAGCCAGATATTCCCAGCCGCGCCCTATAATATCAGCGGGATGCGCCAAAAGAGCTCTGGCAAAACGATCACTGCGCCACGCACGGATATAGGCATCAACTTCTTGCGCGGCCCCCATGAAAAGATCGAGATCATGAACATCCAACTGATTATCTTTGAATAAACGTTGCGCAGATTTACATAAATCCATATTTAGGTCTTTGGTTCCTTCCTCTGCCAAAGCCCACAAAACATCTTGTAGCGGTTTGGAATGACGCTTCCAATCTTCAGTCCATTGCTCAGGATTATAGGCCGTTTTAGCAAAAAGGATTCTTTTATTTCTTTCTTTAAATGGAACGTTTCTCGTTCCTCCATCAATCTCGCACGGCGGCAAAATGTGAACAGATTTTCCTCGTGACGGGAGCAAATAATTTTGTCGCACCTCCATATGGTCTTTGATGTGATAAACGTTCAAAACATACAGGCTATCGACCATATGCTGATTGTAATTATAAAAAGGAGGATCATACCAAAGAGAAATAAAGGGAATGCGAAACGCTTCCCATAAATTTATTTCCTCTTTAAGGGAAAGACGGCTCCCCACCCCTGCCATAGCAAAAACAAAAGCAACCTCTTTTTTATTAAGAAGCCCCAAAAGCTCAGGAATACCATTAGGCGCAAGAAGATTGATCATTTTATAGCGATAGCCGCGCGACAGATAAAGCTTGGCATACCCTGCCGTAGCCGAGATCAGCGCATCATTTTCATTTTCTGCGACAAGGCCAAGAACATAGTTTTGTGGCGGACAATTTGACATATAAAACTTGGCGTTAGAGAAAAAATAGCGTTACATCACCCTTAAAAGATCATCTTTTAGGTCGCCGCGCAACAATATAAACTGTGTTACATAGCTCTGGATAATCTTCCCCTAAATCAAAAAGACTGTGGATATAATCTTCACCAACAAGACCATTCTCTATCAAGCAATTTATCTGGGCTTCTGTTTGCGTTTTAAGCATAGCCCCGCCTGTTGCTACTTTTTCAAGCCCGCTTTGTTGAACAAGTCGCTTTAATCCTTTCAAATCAAGCCAACGTTTCTGACGCCACAGTTTTTCCTGTGGCGAAATTTGGTACACATTATCAAGAAAACCAAGAGAAACATCCAGCCGCCGCACACATGATTCAGCATTTTGAACAGCAAGAAAAAGATAGCCCCCCGAACAAAGCGACTGCGCCATGGAATTAACAACAAGATGAGCATCATTGAAAAAATTCAACGTATGAACAGAAACAATAGCATCAGATTTCTCATAGCTCTTTTCTAATTCCGGAGGCGAAAAGGTTACATGAACATTTTTATTGACATTGAGCCTAACAACTTGATTCAGACACGCGCTATAGGGATTAATTAAATTGACTCTTTTAAAATCTTTTACAATCTCCTGAACTTCAAAAAGATTCATAGAACCTAAACAGGTCACTTTTTGTTGTTTTGTTTTCTGAAAGTAAGGACGAAATTTTTTAAAAAGATAACTATAAATAAGGGATTCTCTATGCATCAAAGAGCTGGACAAGCTAGAAAGCTTGTTAAAATCACCGAAATTCTCATCCAACATTTTTTTCTGGAACTTCATGCTCTCCCCTCTTTTTTACAAACAAGCTTAGCAAAAACGTCTTCCATACGCTTAACATAGGCAGGTCCATCACAAAGTGGCGAGGCTTCTATTTTTTTGCGTCCCATTTTAGCGCTAAATTTTTTCCGCTTTTCAGGAGAGCGACACAACGACACAGCCAAATCGACATATTCCTGCGGTGTTTCAGCAATCAACGCATCAAGCTTGAGACTGCGCAAAATGGCAGCCCCTATACGGTTGCGGCTATATCCCTCAGGCGGACAAAGCGTTATGCAGGGCGTACCCACAGCAAGCGGATCAAGAAGATTATTTGTGCCAGAGAAAGGAAAGAAATCTAGAAAAAGATCACTCATTTGGATAAGACCGTGGAGAAAATACCTGTCTGCCACTTTGTAAAAAAGAACACGATTAGGATCAACACCGTGCTTTTCACAGGTTTTAAGGAGAAGCGCCACCAAATGCGGCCTATCCTGTGGACGCTCAACCGGCATACCAATACAAAACGCCTCAGGAACACGTTTTAAAATTTGAACAAGCGCGTCAACAAAAGCAGGGCGCAGCTTCGTGGTCATAGAAGCACCCATAGAAAGGACCACAGCCTTTTTTGAAATTCCAATATCCTTACGCGTTAAAAGTGGGGTAATGCCAAAATAACTTTCATAGTGCAAACAAAAGGGGATGCCTTGACTCATAATAGCTTTTTCTGTGAACGCATCATCAGGATAAGGGTCTAAATCAGGAGATGTAATATAGTAATCTATCTTATTGCATCCCGTTGTTGCAGGCGTATAAAAACCGGTAACTTGGGTTTTAGCCAAACGAAGGTAAGCGGACCGCTCACTTAGACCGCGACATAAATCATCCATATTATAAAGGACGTCAATGTTCAGTTTTCTAAGATTGAGCAGCGCATTTTCTGAAACAATAACAATAGGAACCATTTTGCTTAAACGAGGATAACGCGCGAAAAATTTTTCAAGACGATCCGCGTTTGTTGGTGTTTCCTGCACAACAACAAGGGGCTCAAAACGTTTTCTATTCAAGCACGTTATCCACCAAAGAAGATGGGGCAGCCCATGACCATGTGCTGTCATGTGTGAACAAAACAGAGCCAAGCGTTTTGGCCTGTTTTTTTGGACAGAACATGGAGGCAAATCTCCCAAAACACGCAGAGGCGCGTCATACTTTGGAGCAGGCAGTAAACCGAAAGCCTGCGCACGTAAACGACCAAAGAAACGGACAAAAGGTGCCATGTTGGCGTTTGTTGAATAATAATCTATGGCCGTAATATTAAAAGCCAACAGAGGGAGCCAAACCTTTTTCCAAACAGCTTCTCCGCCAACAAGTTTTTTCTTGTTCGCAGCAAGACTCATGCGCTTGGCAAAAGAGATGGCCCAATCCATTGCATGAAGCGTTTGTTCTTCATTATCACTCGTGCTGATCATCGCCTGACCCGTTATCGCCACAGCAATAAACGGTGCTGTCCATGGCATCAAAAATACTGGATCAAGAACAGGAAGTTTGTGAAGAGGCTTAAAAAGAAGCGCCGCGACAAGGTGGCGATTATACGCAAAGCGCGAAGAAGGCTTTTGAAGAAGCTCTATGGAAGGGTCTGCCTTTCCCTCCTCCCTATCAAGGAGCGGACTCCGCCGATAAGGTGATTTTAAAACGGCAAGAATTTTTTCAGTCATTTCGGGTGATGGCTGCTTTTTTAGCTTGATTATCTCACCATAAAGACGTGCCCGTTTTCTAGAAAAAACGCGCTGTTGTTGACTATTGTTTTCTTGTTCCTGAGGAAGCGGCGACAATAACGCTGACCAACGGGCTTTCTTCAAAAAAAACTTAGGAGCTGTCATCGACATCAAGACTCTCCGGCCAGTGTATGAATAAAGGTACCGCGTGCCAGAAGAATCATCTTTTCCAAATTTTCAAGCGCCTCTTTTTGAGGCATAATTTCAAGCGCAATCCATCCCGCATAATTTATGGAAACCAAAGCGCTGTCTAACGCCACGCCTATATCGCCAAGCTCCGTCAAAAAACCAAGTCCCGGAACAGAAAAATGAACATGAGACAAAAGGGAAGCGCTTTTCTGAACAAGAGTCTCGGGTTCTTCTTGTGCTGTTATCATCGCCCCAATATCAAGATGCAGACGCAATCCATCATGATTAACAGCCTTAACAAGCTGCCGCGCCTCCTGCGTTGATTGAATAAAGTCACAGCCATAGGTGGCCGGCACCGCTTCAAAAACAAGCGTGACACCCGCATCTTTCATAATTTGCGCGACTGGACCAAGGCGCTTTACAGCAAGATCAAAGGCCTCTTTTTCACCAAGCGCGCCACGCAATCTGTATTTAGGCGCGCCGAAAACAAGTCTCATAGCACCAAGATGACCTGCAATCTCTGCAACAAATTTGAAATGCTCTAATAAGCGGTTAAAGGCATCTTCCTCGCCCAACAACTGCATGTCCTTGCAGCCATACAAAATAGCCTGAAGCGAAGGAATCTGAAGATCCAAATCTTTTAAGCGCTGGCGATAATCTTTTGCTTTTCGAACATTCAGCTCACCCCATGGCGCAATGCGCGTCGGAGCAACTTCAATGCCCTTCGCTCCGGATGAACGCGCTAAAGGAAGAGCTTTATCATCCTCTTCCTGAGACCAGAAAATATTAGATATGGCCAGAGGCATTAGGACGCACTTCCTTTGTTTAAATTACGCTCTTCTTTTATCCATCCCCGCATCTCTTCCATCACCTCGTCTGCCGAAGCGAGATAAGGCCCTCGCCCACCAAAACGTTCGGCATAACAAGTATGGAGATTATAACGGGCCGCCGGATTGTCGTGACCAACACCTTTCTTTTCAGGAAAAAGCTCGTCAATAATTCGGCTCATTTTAAGTGGTTCGGTTGGAAAATGAACAAGGGAAAGGCCTTGCGCTTTTTCTATATCCGAGGGAAGCCGCTTTAAATCATACCATTGAAAAACACCCTGACGCGATATTTGATCAAGGCAATTATCATGAAGAAGATCGTAAAGCGCATTTTTGCGCAAACCTGAGCCAAACAAAGCGGGGAAGCGCATAATGGTTGCGGAGGAAAAAGTTTCACGCACAAAATTTTCAAACTGATAGCGATGAAGCCCGTAAGGATGCAGCCCTTCTTCAATCACAGGGCTGTTTTCATCCACTCCATCAGGATTTAAAAAAACATCAACTGTTGAGATATGAATGAAGCGCTTTGCTGAAACGGTTGAAAGACACTCTTGCAGCCGCGCAATAGCTTGACGATCCTTTTCAGGCTCTTTATTTGCCATCCATTTTACAGCCGATATTCCAGCGCAAATAACCGCATCAAAAGATTGGCCTTTTATGTCTTCGATATTCTGCGAATTGAAAAAATCGCTAAAGGACATAGCCTTCTTTAAAAAACCGCCTACAAATCCTGTGTGCCCAATAAGCGCATTTTTTTGTGTCATAAGAGATTCCTTAAAAAAGGCCTCGAAAAAAGGATTAGCCTACGGCGCGTTGAAGTCTTCGCTCCAGTTCGCTTTCTTCATTTTCCATATCCAAATCAGGAAATAATGCAATCTTGCTCGTTTCACTCTTAAAACCGAGTTGCTCAAGAATGGAATCTTCGGCAATAAAGATCGTGTCTATCTTTCCCGAAAAAACTGAAAAAACATGGCCCTGTTTTTTAACGGCCGTATCACGGCTAGCGCAAGCGTTGGAATATTTTGTTTTAACAGAAAATTGAGGCCCAAGATAACGAAAGCATTCCTTAAAGGCAGGGAATTCTTTCAAGGCCTTTTCGGTCATATTGCAACGCACCACATCAAGATCCGCCTCGGTGACCTGATCGTTAAAGGCCTGTGCTTCGGCAAAAGTTTTGTATTGTCCGCGTGCCGTAAAGGAAACATGAGAGAGCGAGTATCTGTCTTCATCATACGGATAGATAGAAAAACAAGGACCGTCCATAACCGTCAACGCCCCATAGAAAGGCTGCAGCGCTTCATAATAAAGAAGAACCGTTGGCTCAAAAAACATGTTTTCAGGCTGCGGGCCCGTTTTCAGCGCACACCATGTACAGTTGATAACGGTATCATACGTCTCGCCATTGATTTGGGCGCCATCAGGCCCATCAACAACCGATGTCACGCGGCTGTTAAGATGCAAGCTGCGACCAAGCTTTTCTTTGAACGTGCGGCGCGCCTCATCAAAATCTAAAAGCCTTTCTTGCGTTGAAATGGCGCCATCAACGCCCGCAATGCCAAAATCCGCCGGATTGACATAATCAAACTGCAAGCCTGAGGCTTCCATAATTTGACAATAGGTTCTGAAATCAACCAGCGAGTCTTTTTTTGAAACGGTATAAATGTTGTTTTCAATGGGCTTGCTGAATGTTGGGTAGGCTTCCATAAAACGGGGGAAACATGCCACCGTCTGAAGACGTGTCACAGAGCAACGAGGATAATGATAGCCAATATGCAAACGTGCCTGATTATTTATGGAGGCTAATTGAAGGACATCTGCTTCGGCTTCGTAAACATCAACCTCACAACCACAGCGCTTGAAAACAAGGCCAAGATGACACCCGTACCAGCCTCCGCCAACAATGCCTATTTTCATGCCATATCGCCTAAAAAGAAAGCCCCCAAAGAGAATCAAAGGGAAATTAAAACAAGAAGTTCCCATGCCTCTATAGGGGTGTCAAGCATCTTGGTTAACTCTTTAAAGGGGGAAGATACCGTTTATCTTTAGTTTTACTGAGCCTTGTTGAATATAGTCGTTTCAATTAAGAATTCCCTATAGGCGAAAATTGCTTTTTGTCAAATTGAGCTGCGTAAGCGTACGTTTTGGTACGTGCGCAAGCGAAATTT
>DOBW01000198.1 GCA_003504035.1 Rhodospirillaceae bacterium
CCTCTCCCCGAAAGAGATATCTAACATATTGAGAAAAATGGCCTTTTATGTGCTTTTTCAGTTGGCCTTTAACGATAAATTTGCTAAAAGCAGAAGGTTATTTTTCTTCCCTGATTCACAAAAGTAAGCAAAGGAATTCCATTGACGGATTCTGATACTCTGCCCCCCCTTTCTGATATTGCGCCAATCGCAATCGAAGACGAAATGCGCCAATCTTATCTCGATTACGCCATGAGCGTTATCGTTTCTCGTGCGCTGCCCGATGTCCGTGACGGCCTTAAACCCGTCCATCGTCGCATTCTCTATGCGATGAAAGAAGGCGGGTACGACAGCACCAAGCCTTATAAGAAATCGGCGCGTATCGTCGGTGATGTCATGGGTAAATATCACCCTCATGGTGACGCCGCCATTTATGATGCCATGGTCCGCATGGCTCAGGATTTTTCCATGCGTCTGCCTCTTGTAGACGGACAAGGTAATTTTGGCTCAATGGATGGCGATCCGCCAGCGGCCATGCGTTATACCGAAGCGCGTCTTGATAAAGTTTCAGAATCGCTTCTTGAAGATATAAACAAAGACACCGTCGCGTTTCAGCCCAACTATGATGAAATCACAACGGAGCCTGTTGTTCTTCCCGCACGCTTCCCTAACCTCCTTGTTAATGGGGCTGGCGGCATTGCCGTTGGTATGGCCACCAATATTGCCCCGCACAATCTGGGGGAAGTCTGTGATGCCTGCATGGCTCAAATTGACAATCCCGACATTACGCCCGAGGAATTACTGCAAATCGTTCCTGCTCCTGATTTTCCAACAGGAGGGCTTATCTTGGGCCGCGCAGGGTCTCGCTCGGCCTCTTTAACGGGTCGTGGCAGCGTGATTATGCGCTCCCGTACCACAATCGAAGAAACGCGCAAAGATCGTCAAGCCATTATTGTAAGTGAAGTCCCTTACCAGCAAAACAAAAAGCGGCTTATCGAAATTATTGCCGAATGCGTTCAAAACAAAACAATTGAAGGCATTTCAGACCTGCGGGATGAATCAGACCGTGATGGCGTGCGTATTGTTATTGAAATTAAGCGCGATGCCATGGCAGAAATTGTCCTTAATCAGCTTTTTAAGCACACGCCGCTTCAAACAACTTTCTCCGTTAACATGCTGGCGCTCAATAATGGCCGTCCGCAACAGATGGGGCTAAAAGATGTCCTTACGGCCTTCCTTGAATTTCGTGAAGAAGTTATCACACGCCGCACGGCCTATGAATTGGGCCAAGCACGCGCCAAAGCCCATGTTTTGCTAGGCCTTGCCGTTGCCGTAGCCAACATTGACGACGTTATCGCCCTTATTCGCAAAGCGTCTGACCCTACGACAGCCAAAGAGCAACTCATGGAACGTGCTTGGCCCGCAGCTGAAGTTGCCCCTCTTATTGAGCTAGTTGACGAAGCGGGCCTTCATGAAGACAACACCTATAGCATGAGCGACATACAGGCCAAAGCGATCCTCGACCTTAAATTGCACCGCCTAACAGGTTTAGAGCGAGACAAAATCGGCGATGACTTGCGCGCCGTTGCCGATCAGATCAAAGACTACCTCGATATTCTAGCCAACCGCTCTCGTGTTTTAGACATCATCAAGGAAGAAACGCTGGGGGTTCGTGAACGCTTTGCAACACCGCGACGCACAACCATCGTAGAGCAAGAATTTGAAACCGACATTGAAGATCTAATCCAACGCGAAGACATGGTCGTGACCGTATCACACACAGGCTATGTTAAGCGCGTGCCTCTTTCAACCTATCGCGCCCAAAAGCGTGGTGGTAAAGGCAGGGCGGGCATGTCGACAAAAGACGAAGATTTTGTTTCAGAAATTTTTGTTGCTTCGACCCATACACCGATGTTGTTTTTCTCCTCATGCGGCAAAGTCTATAAGCTCAAGGTCTATAAATTGCCGTTGAGCACACCACAGGCCAAAGGCAAGGCCTTTGTCAATCTTTTGCCCCTTGAGCCAAACGAAACCATCACCACAACGCTTCCTTTACCCGAAGATGAGGCCGCTTGGGAAAATCTGAATCTCTTTTTTGCAACAGCCTCAGGAGGTGTCCGCCGCAATAAGCTCTCTGACTTCAGCAACGTACGCGCCAATGGCCTGATCGCCATGAAGCTTGATGAGAAAGATCAGCTGATTGCCGTACATGTTTGTGAGCCTCAAGATAATATTCTTCTGGCAACACAACAAGGGAAGGCCATACGCTTCCCTGTTGAAGCTGTGCGTGTTTTTGCCGGACGTACCTCGCAAGGTGTCCGCGGCATTCGCTTGGCAAAAGAAGACCGTGTTATCTCGATGTCAATCCTTAACCATATAGAGGCCTCGCCGGAAGAACGCAGCGCTTATCTCAAACAAAAACGCAGCATGACCGCTGAAGGGGAGGCAGAGACGCCCTCAGAAGACGAAGCTTCGACAGATCTTATTCTCTCCCCTGAACGATTTGCCCAGCTGGCCGCACAGGAAGAACATCTTCTTACCGTTACGCAACGCGGCTTTGGCAAACGCTCCTCATCTTATGAATATCGCGTCGCCGGACGCGGCGGACTAGGCATTTGGAATATGGAAATGTCCAAGCGCAATGGTCACATTGTTGGAACCTTTCCTGTTAATGAAGATCAAGACATCATGCTTGTCACAGATGGTGGGCAAATCATCCGCATGTCTGTTGTCGATATCCGGATCGCAGGACGGCGCACACAAGGCGTAACCCTCTTCCGCATCGACAAAGGGGAAAGCGTTGTCTCTGTTGCCGCGCTGGAGGATCATGAGAATCCAGAAAGCACTGACGCAGGAGAAGAGGTAGAAGAAACAGCAAAGGGCACCACCTCACCCGAAGCGCCCTCAACAAAAGAGGAAAGCCGTGACCCAGAATAAACCTCGCATCGGCCTTTACCCCGGCACCTTTGATCCCATTACACATGGGCATTTTGAGATCATTTGCCGTGCTGCAAAAATCGTGGATAAATTGGTCATTGGCGTAGCCAGAAATCCAGGGAAAAGTCCTCTTTTTGATACCAAAACGCGCGTAAAATTTGTTGAAGATGAAATCCAGCCTCTCATTGAAACGGGCGCCGATATTGAAGTGAAGCCCTTTAAAAATCTTTTGATGCATTATGCACGAGACATTGGCGCAGAAATCATCATTCGCGGATTGCGCGCCGTATCGGATTTTGAATATGAGTTTCAAATGGCAGGCATGAACCACCGCATGTGCAAAGAGATTGAAACTGTTTTCTTGATGGCTTCAGACCGGCACCAATTTGTTTCCTCTCATTTTGTAAAAGAGATTGCCGTACTTAATGGTGATGTCAGCTCTTTTGTCAGCCCCCCCATTCTCAAAGCACTCAAGAAACGCTTTGACACCCCAACGGGGCGCAAAAAAGTAGTCACAGAGGTTCGGGATTAAGGGACTGAACATGTACTCAAAAGCGTCAAAACACCCCAAAAAGAGAGAATTAACTGTTTTTTGTCTATTTTAAACAAGAATAGGCCGGAAAAACACGCAACTTTTATTTTTGCGGTTGCTTTTTTGCGCACCGCTTTATAGTTTGCGGAACTTCAAGAGATGACCCTGTAGCTCAGTTGGTAGAGCATCTGACTTTTAATCAGAGGGCCCCGGGTTCGAGTCCCGGCGGGGTCACCACGCTTCAGCTCTCTCCCAAAGGATGGGGCACTGGGAGGTTGGGTTCATAATCTAGCCTCATCAAGATGGCCGCACAAGACGATCACGCACAGGCGGTAATTCTCAAAGTTTTTAAAGCCATAGGCTCGTCGCTGGATGAGCTTTATAGTCGTTCCAATTAAGAATTCCCTATAG
>DOBW01000084.1 GCA_003504035.1 Rhodospirillaceae bacterium
CTTTGTGCCATCGCGCAGGGACATGACGCGCGTGGCTTCTCCCAAAATAAGCGGTTCGGGTACAGGAAAATAATCGCCATAGGTGTTGTTAAAAGAAAGAGCAATGTCTCGCGTCAATTCCAAATGTTGTTTTTGATCCTCGCCAACTGGAACACAATCAGTCTTGTAGATTAAAATGTCGGCTGCCATCAAAACCGGATAGCTAAACAAGCCCAGCAATTGAAGATCACGATCTTTTCCTGCTTTTTCCTTAAACTGGGTCATGCGGTTGAGCCATCCAAGCGGTGTGCGTGTGCCTAAGATCCAGCTTAATTCAGAATGGGCGGGTAGGGTGCTTTGTACTGTCAGATTACTTTTTGTAATATCAATGCCCGAAGCAATGTACGCGCAGGCAACTTCACGCGTTGCCTTCTTAAGCTCTTCGGGATCCTGAGGCAGTGTAATCGCATGCAAATCAACGACGCAATAAAAGCATTCATACTCGTCTTGCAGTTTGACCCAATTTTTTAGTGCTCCAAGATAATTGCCAAGATGAAGATTGCCTGTTGGTTGCATGCCGGAGAAAATTCTTTTTTTCATCTTAATCCTTTTTCGTATATTTAATCATGTCTTTGAGGCGAAAAGCGCCTGTCACCTGCAGTAACACAAAATAGACAAGTGAGGAAAGGCCAATAATACAGGCAAGTCCGCCTATTTTGAGCAACAAGGCACCGTCTGCAAACCATGTTTGTGTCATGAAGACGAGCAGGTACGTTGCGCTGCTCATAATGAGCGCCGAGAAGATAAGTCGTGGCAGGCGTTTTTTAAGCTTATTATCAATAAGTGCCTGATCCTGTTTTCTAAGCGTGATGTAAAGAAGTGTTGCATTTGCCCATGTGGCGATGCTCAGGGCTAGCGCCATGCCGATATGTTGCAGAGGTCCAAGAAGGATGAGGGCACCTGTGACATTCACAAGCATGGAAAATAGTGCAATTTTGACAGGCGTACGTGTATCTTGACGTGCAAAAAAACGTGCCGCAAAAACCTTAACAAGGAGGAAAGCTGGAACGCCTAATGAATAGGCTGCAAGAGCTTTAGCTGTTTCAATGGTGTCTTGATGCGTGAAAGCGCCATGTTCAAAAAGCGTTTGAATAATAGGTTTTGCGGCAAGGCCAAGGCCTATGGCTGCGGGGAGGCCCAAAAGGAGGGAGAACTCAATCGCGCGATTGACGTAATGCCGAACGAGTTTGTTGTTGCCTGCTGTTTCATGCTGCGAGAGAATGGGGAGTAAAGTCGTTGCAACGGCAATGCCAATAATGCCAAGCGGTAATTGATTTAGTCTGTCAGCATAGTAAAGAAAAGAAATTGCTCCTGTTGGTAAGGTTGAAGCAAGCACAGTTGTCAAAAGTAAATTGATTTGTGCCGCTCCTGCACCTATGGCACCGGGGCCAATTTTTTTAAAAAGACGTTTGGTTTCTGTTGTTAGTTTTGGACGTAATAATGGAACGGCAGCGCGTGCGCGATAGCAACTGAGCGCAAGCCATGTCGTTTGCAGAGCGCCAGCAAAAAGCATGGCCCATGCCAAAGTTAAGCCGGTTTCAAATCCCATAAGATCGGCGATAAGCAAGGCAAGAATGAGCACAATGTTGAGTAGAATGGGCGCTGTGGCACCAGGGCCAAAAATACCGCGTGCATTCAAAACGCCTGTTTGCAAGGCTGTGATGGAAACGAGAAGAAGAAAGGGAAAGGTAATGCGTGAGAGCCGGACGGCAAGCTCGAACTTTTCAGGTTCGTCATAAAACCCTGGGGCCATGATGCGGATGATCCATGGCATGCCGATGATAAGCAAAAAGGTGAAAGGTGTAAGGAGGGCAATAAGAAGACCTAAAGCTTCTCCTGCAAAACGCTTGGCTGTTTCTTCGCCGTTTCTTTCTTTTTCGGCTGTGTAAAGAGGAACAAAAGCGGCTGAAAAAGCGCCCTCAGCAAAAAGACTCCGAAATAAATTAGGTAGGCGTTGCGCAACAAAAAAAGCATCAGACTGATAGCCTGCGCCCAAATAAACAGCCGTTAGCGCATCACGTATGAAGCCTGCAATGCGGCTGACAATAGTGAGACCACTTACTGTGGCAAGGGAACGGACGAAGCTCATTGGAACGAATAGAGATAAAGTTGATAATAAAGGCACCCGCCAAGTGACAGGCATAAGGCGGGTGCAAAGGGGAACTCTTTTTCACCGCTGATCAAGCGCCAGAGAAGGCCAACAACGATTCCTGTAACGCCAGAGATTGCCAAAAACCACGGGACAAGCATAACGGGAAGCCAAAGACCGGCAGCGGCAAAAAATTTAACATCACCAATGCCCAACATTTCGCGGCCTCTGATCTTGCTGTAGCCCAGCGCAAGCAGAAGGCCTAGTCCAAGCAAGCCAGCGGAGTTAATAAAGCCCCAAGAAAGATCACCATCTCCTATAATCAGGCTGATAAGGCCTAAAACAGCGAGCGTAAGATTAAGTCCATCGGGAATGAGACCGAAGGCGAGGTCAATCATGGCAATGGCGGGAAGGAGGCCCAGTCCAAGACAAATAGGGATTAAAAGAGGAGACCAGCCAGTCAAAACAACAGCTGAAACACCTAGAAGAAAACCGAGTATTTCGATAAAGGGTTGGGGCCAAAGACCTGTTCTTTTACCGCAAGGGCAGGGGAGGCGCAGGGCGTTGAGCCTTAAAAGCCAACCAAAAAGAGGAAAATATTCATGGATTTGAAGCGAGCGCTGGCAAAAGACACATTGAGGGAGACGTGTTTCCCCTGGTAGCCTGTCGGCAGAGCGATAACCAAAATGTGCGGCCAGTGAAGCCGAGATAAGCCCCAGCGTGCCGCCTGTAAGAAGATCGAGGAAAGAAAAACCTATTTCCATAACACTTTAATCCTGTTTGCTAAGGCGTAAGGTTTGAACGGGAATATACGCGAAGTCAATATAGCTAAGGTTTAGGCTTCCGTTTCTTGCTTTGTGAGGATATATGCGAGCTTCTTTAGAGCTGTTTTCTTAAGAATTTGAGGACTATAAGCGGCGGGGCCCTGAATAATGGCTTCAACCCCTGTTTGGACATGAACAGCCGTAACGCGCATGCTCTTGCCTGCGCGTGTAAGCTCGAAAATAACCTCGCCAAGATGGTCTATGTCCATATTTTTACCTCGGTAAGAGTAGCTTGAAGCAGGTGCCAACTATAGCTATAGTCATTACACTTAAGAAATCCCTATGGCTGCAAATCACCTTTCGACAAATTTCGCTTGCGCACGTACTATAACGTACGCTTACGCAGCTCAATTTGTCGAAAAGCAATTTTCGCCTATAGGGATTTCTTAATTGAAACGACTATACGTTAGGGCTTAGGCGGGCCTACGAAGAGAGCTTTTTTAGCTCCCTTAAGGATTTCTCTGGCGTGTTTCACGGCAAGACTTTTGCTTTTTTTTAGGCAAGCGATCGCATGATGTGCTTGCTTTATCTGTTGGCCTTGAGGAATTTTCCTTATGTTTTTGAGCCAAAGATTGGACGGATGCCAATTATAATAATCCATTTCTGGCTTATTTTTTCCCAGATGTGCGGTTAAGAGACAGGCCGCGATGCGCAATTCCGGATCTGAGGTCGGGGAAACCCTTCTTATAATTTTGTCAATAATTTCTTTTTCCGCATATGTTCCTTTTTTTACTTTAAAGGAAGCATCCATGGCTTTGGCCAAAGGTTCATTGGGTCCTTTGGTAAAAGCAAAGGCACGTTCTTGTTCAAGCTGGGGTTTAACACCAAGAGCCTTATAGGCTTCTTGTGTGATAGGGATATTAAAGCGTCCCATATGAACCAGTATATCTGCGCCGTGATCGATTCGTTCTTTTGCGGTGCAGAACCTTACGCTTTCACGCCATAACTCTGCCGCGCGGCGGTGTTCAAAGTCTTGTGGAGCATGCCGTGTGAGGTAAGCGCTAACGAGCGCCGCATTAATGCGTAAACGGCCATTTGATGCCGTAGGGATAGCTTCTAAAATCTGATTGACAGATGTGGTGCTTTCCGGTGCAGGCACACAAAATCTGAGAGCTTCATCTGTACGATTATGTAATCTTTTGTTATTGCTTTGTGCGTGAACTGCCATGCTAATCCCCTACATTTTGTATATTGGGACTCTAGCTAGGCATTAGAATCATTTAAAAGCAATTATTTATAGTTTTTTCACTTTAATTTCTCACATCGTTATTTCGCTCGTCACGTAGTTTTCTACGCATCCTCGCTCATGCCTTGTGAGAAAAATAAATTTAAAAGACTATAAGGCTCCGGCTGGCGCCCCAGTTCTTTTCTGGTTTTTTCTGGTTAAGAACGTAATTTGGCGATTGTGCTTGTTGTGCTTTCGCCTTCTACGAGCTTGGCCAGTACGATTTTGCCGCCCCAGCCTTGCACAAGATCGGCTCCAACAACGGTTTCCACTGTATAATCTGCGCCTTTAATAAGGATATCAGGGCGGATGGATTCAATTAAACTAAGTGGCGTGTCTTCGGTAAAAATCACAACGCCGTCAATATCTGCCAGAGAAGCGAGAACGGCAGCGCGGGCATCTTCTTTCTGAATGGGGCGTTCTTCGCCTTTCAAGCGTTTGACTGAGGCATCACTATTCATGCCGATGATAAGGCGATCACATTCTTTTCTGGCTTGCCGGATGAGTGAAAGATGTCCCGGATGTAAAAGGTCAAAGACTCCATTTGTGAAGCCGACTTTAAAGCCTTCTTTGCGCCAACGATCAGCCAGCTCGGCAGCGGCAGGCAAAGAGAAAACCTTGGCTTGATTGCGTGTTGATTGGCCGTGCAGAAGTTCTTGTCTTAATTCATCTGCGGTCACGGCTGTTGTGCCTGCCTTGCCAACAACAAAAGAGCCTGCAATATTGGCCAAAGCGGCAGAATCTTCGGGTGTTAGTCCTCCCGCTAAAGCTAGCGCCATGGTGGCCACAACCGTATCGCCAGCACCCGAGACGTCAAAGACTTCGCGTGCCGTTGTGTGGAAATGCTTTGCTTTTTGGTCTTTAAGGACAAGACACACACCTTCGCCGCCCAATTTAGCCAACACGCCATTCAAATCATAGGTTTCGATGAGTTGTCGTGCCGCTTTTTCTGCGTCTTCAACGGTTTTGATGTCTATTCCCGTGGATTCGTGCAGTTCTTTGCGGTTGGGGGTGAGCATAAAGGCACCGCGATAGCGGTTGAAATCACGGCCTTTCGGATCAATGAGGACAGGCTTCTTCTTTTCGTGGCACAGATCAATGATGGCGCGCAGGACGGTTTCTGTCAAAACGCCTTTGGCATAATCTGACAAAACTACAACCTCACAGCTATCAATAGCGCTTTTGACGCGCATGAGTGTTTGTTCTTCATTTTGTGGACTGAGGGTTGTGTTAACCTCATTGTCTGCACGCAAAAGTTGCTGTCCGTCAGCGACAAAACGAGTCTTAATAGTTGTGGGGCGGTTATTATCTGTGATGATGTAGGAGACAACGTTTGGCAGTTCGGCAAGTTGTTCGGCCAATTCATAGCCTGCTCGATCTTGTCCGACAGCACCTATAATGTCGATATGTCCGCCAAGGGCAACTGCGTTGCGCACAACATTGCCACTGCCACCTAGGGCTGTAGATTCGCGCATGATTCGTAAAACGGGAATAGGGGCTTCGGGGGAAATACGCTCGACTTGACCATAAATAAAGCGGTCGAGCATTACATCACCCACACAGAGAATGCGATGCCCTTCTATTTGTTCAAGTAAAGCATGGAGATGTGCGTACATTGTATTAATCTTTCACGTAAATTAGATATACGGATCCTCTTTCAAGAGGTGCTCTTGGATGTAAAGGCTCATGCCTTTTTCGATGGAAGTGAAGGGTTTGTCATAGCCTGCTTCTCGCAGTTTGCTCATGTCGGCTTGCGTAAAATATTGATATTTGCCGCGCAGTTCTTTGGGCATATCGCGATAGGTGATTTGAGATTCTTTCCCGCAGGCCGCGTAAACGGCTTTTGTCATATCGGCAAAGCTGCGTGCTTGTCCGGTGCCCATGTTGAAAAGGCCATTGATGTCGGGGTGATCAAGCATCCACACCATAACGTCAGCGCAATCGCCAACCCAGACAAAATCACGCAATTGACCACCATCTTCATAATCGGGGTGATGTGATTTAAAGAGCGAGAAAGCCTCATTGCGCTGTGCAACAGGGAAGATTTGGTGAGCAACTGAGCGCATACCCTCTTTGTGATATTCATTCGGTCCATAAACATTGAAAAACTTTAGGCCAACACATTGCGCAGGCTTTTCGTTGCCGCGTTTTTCTTGCTGTGCCACCCAGCGATCAAAAAGATGCTTGCTCCACCCATAGGCATTGAGCGGGCGATATTGGGCGAGGTCTTCTATGGATTCGTGATCCTTAAAGCCCGCGCTGCCATCGCCATAGGTGGCTGCCGAGGACGCATAGATCAAGCGTTTTTTATGGTCTTTGCACCACAACCACAAAAAGCGGCTGAGGCGAAAATTATTTTCAGCTATGGCATCAACATCTGTTTCTGTTGTGGCCGAGATAGCACCCATATGGAAAATAATTTCAATCTCATCGTCATTCTCATCGAGAAAATCGACCATTTTTTCGGGGGCAATAATGTGCTCCAGATCGCGTTTGGCAATGTTGCGCCACTTATCTTGTGTGCCAAGCCAGTCACATATGGCCACGCGCTGTCCGCGTGCCTCCAAGAGGGCCGCAAGATAAGAGCCGATAAAGCCGGTTCCGCCGGTGATAAGAATCATGATTTATTCGCTTTTTTCGTGAATCTTAGAAATTTCGAGCATTAAACAAGCTTGACGAGGCTTTGACAAGTCGCAAGAGTGTTCCCTTTAGATGAAAATGGAGTTTTATATAATGAAGAAGGCCTTTGTTTTCCCTGGGCAGGGGAGTCAGAAGATTGGTATGGGCAAAGATTTATGTGACAGCTTTGCCGAAGCGCGTGAGGTTTTTGAGGAAGTCGATGATGTGCTCGGCCAGAAGCTTTCAGCCCTGATTTTTGAAGGGTCGGAAGAAGAATTAAAGCAAACGGCCAACACGCAACCGGCCTTGATGGCGGTTTCTCTTGCTACCCTGCGTGTTTTATTAAAGCAAAGTGGTAAAAACATCCAAGAACTAGCTGTTTTTGCTGCAGGACATAGTCTTGGAGAATATGCCGCTTTGTGCGCGGCGGAAAGCCTGAGCTTGGCTGATACGGCGGTTCTTTTGCGTAAAAGAGGTCTTGCGATGCAAGAAGCTGTGCCTGTCGGTGTGGGCGGTATGGCGGCATTGATGGGCGTTGATATCGAAGTTGCGCGTGAGATCGCTGCCGCCGCTGCTCAAAGCGAAGTTTGCACTGCTGCCAATGATAACGCCTCTGGGCAGGTTGTGCTTAGTGGACATGTTGGGGCTCTTGGCCGCGCCTTGGTTATAGCCGCAGAGAGAGGTTTCAAACGCAGCGTAAAACTTCCTGTGAGCGCACCGTTTCATTCTGTTCTTATGAAGCCTGCGGCAGATGTCATGAAGGAAGCTTTGGATCAGACCATTCTTAAAGAGCCGGTTATTCCTGTTATCCCGAATGTTCTGGCTCAGGCAACGCAGGACCCCGCTCAAATCAGAGCCCTTTTGGTGGAGCAGATTACAGGCTCTGTTCGTTGGCGCGAATCTGTGCTTTATATGAAAGAGCAGGGCGTTCAGCAATTTGTGGAATGTGGCTCTGGCAAGGTTCTAACAGGTCTGACGCGGCGCATTGATAAAGGCCTCGCTAGTCGAGCTATTGGAACAGCCGAAGATATCGATAATTTTCTTAAAGAACTATAAGAAGAAAGGAAAACATATGTTTGATCTAACTGGAAAAACGGTGCTTGTTACGGGAGCTGGCGGAGGCCTTGGCGGTGTCATGTCGCGAATCTTTTATGCCCAAGGTGCCAATGTTGTCTTGGCTGATATCGTGCCAGAAGGCGTTGAAGCTTTAAAGGCCGAGCTTGGTGATCGTGCTTTTACCGTGATAGGCAATCTGACCGATCCGGCAGTGCCCGCGCAGCTTCTCAAAAAAGCTGAGGAAAAAGTTGGAGGCTGGATTGATGTTCTCGTGAATAATGCAGGTCTAACTCGCGATGGGTTGGCGATGCGTATGAAGGATGCCGATTGGGATCTTGTGATTAGCGTTAATCTTACGGCCGCTTTCCGTATGGCGCGAGCCGTTCTTAAGGGAATGATGAGCCGCCGTTCTGGCCGGATTATCAACATTGCTTCTGTTGTTGGCGCGATGGGAAATGCTGGACAGGCCAACTATGCGGCATCAAAAGGTGGCCTTATTTCAATGAGCAAATCCATTGCGCAAGAAATGGCATCACGTGGTGTTACCTCCAACTGTATTGCCCCAGGGTTTATCGTTTCACCCATGACCGACAAGCTTAACGAAGATCAGAAGAACAAAATGCTGGCCAGTATTCCCTTGGGTTATTTGGGGGAGGCCAAAGACGTAGCAGCCGCAGCTCTTTTTCTTGCCAGTGAAGAGGCTCGTTACATCACGGGACAGACGATACACGTTAATGGTGGCATGGCCATGCTCTAG
>DOBW01000024.1:0-2489 GCA_003504035.1 Rhodospirillaceae bacterium
CTGGTGCGCTTCTATGGCGGCGTTTAACAAGCTCTCTTGCTCGCATCGCAAGGTTGCGTTGCATTCCACACACGCATGCCGCCGATAAGATTTTCAATTTTATCAAACCCGTTTTCACGCAGCAACGCGGCCGCCCGTGCTGAGCGATTTCCCGAACGGCAATAAACAACAATTACTTTATCCTTTGGCAACTCATTAAGGCGCACAGAAAGCTCGCCCAATGGAATAAGCGTAGCGCCCTCGATATGGTCAATCTGATACTCTTGAGGCTGACGAACATCTAAAAGAAAAGGAGCCTCACTGCTAACCAATTCTTTGGCTAAGGAGACAGCATCAATCTCATCATGAATAATTGCAGATTCAGCCTCGACCACGTCTTTAGAAAATGTCGGAGATTCTACAAACCTCTCAAATCCTTCTACCAAAATGAGCAAAGAAACCACAAGAAGTAAAGACAAGAATGGTACTGTATATTTTTTCATAATGCCCTCTTTTGTTAGTTTAAGGGAACATAATACCCCCAATTGTCGGGAAAAGATGGCGCGAAACGATGGTTAAGGCAAGAGGCTATAAAAATTGCTGAAAATAGTTTTAAAAAAGGAAAAAATGCACTATAGCCTATCCACCAAGAAATGGCGCGGTGACAGAATGGCTATGTAGCGGATTGCAAATCCGTCTATGCCGGTTCGATTCCGGCCCGTGCCTCCACTTAACAATTTGGCTCTCCACCAAAGAGTGTGTTGCACTTCAGCGCGGCAGGTCGCAACACTGGCCTGCCATCCCAAACTATCCTACCCAGAAAGAAAGAAAGAAGGAAGAAAGTGTAGGCTCAGTAACACTGAGCTGGCCCCCAAAAACTGGACAGGATTTAGCGGCTAGCTAAGAGAGAGTTTCGCCCCTAAAATGGCTTAAAGCCAAGGGGTTAGAAATGATGAGTATCCGAAAGAAGCACAGCGCAGAATTTAAAGCGAAGGTGACGATGGCGGCGATCCGTGAGGATGGAACGGTGTCTGAGCTTGCCAGCAAGTACGGGGTGCATGCCAACCAGATCCATGCGTGGAAGAAGGCGGTGCGTGACGGCGTGAAGGCTTTGTTTGAGGGTGATAAGAAGGCGGCTCGAGCACAGGCCGAAGACAAAACCAAGGTGACAGAGCTACACGCCAAGATCGGCCAGTTGACGATGGAAAGGGATTTTTTCGGGAAAGGTCTGGTCAATGAACCAGACCGAGAGACTTAAAACGATTAATCCTGTGCACAAGCAATTTTCCATAGTGGCGCAGTGCCAGCTTTTAAAAGTTCCGCGCTCGACGCTGTATTATAAACCGAAACCGATCAGTGAGACTGATCTGGCGTTGATGCGGCGGCTTGATGAGATTTATACGAAGTGGCCGTTTTATGGTTCGCGGCGCATGGTGTTTCTGGCGTTGCTTGGGCTTTATCGTTATGGGCTCAAGTGAGTAACGATAAAACTTTATATCCAATCATAAAAAAGGCCTTTGCTTATGAACAAACGCTTTTTGATAAAGAAGTGAAAACATGGAAAGACGCAAGGAATGATGCCCTAACCTGTCATTGGTGTTATGGTGCACTAGGGATTGCCATGGCTTTAAATGAGATGCATCACGTATTAAAAGATAGTCATCTGTGATGAGTTAATTTCTAATGCTCAAAATGCCACATGGCAATATGGTTGTTCGTTAGGACATGGCCTTTACCATGGCAACTTAGGAAATTCTGACATGTTTCTTTTGACAGGAGATATGGATTGAGCGAACAAAAGCCCCTCTTATGTCATCAATGATTACAAAACCAAAGGTTTCTGGATCTGTGATATCGCTGGATCACCCTCTATGTCAGGATTAATGTGTGGATTATCCGGAATAGCATATATGCTGGCTACGCCACGCATATCCTGAAAAAGTCCCCAGTATCTTAGCCCTTGAAGCCCCTTATTAGGTGACTGTCAGCTGACGAAAAACTATGGTTAATACAATGAACAAGTCTACAGAAATTGAAACAACATCTGAGCATACAGTTGCTCAGCTTATATCTGCTTACACCAAACGACTAGAATTGGCGAAAGTTTATGCGCCCTATGAAGATGCTCAAGCTCTATTAGCACACGCAATTGGGATCGAGTTTGAATATGGGATCCCACTATCAGGTAACGCACCTGTAAACGGACAAATAGCTAAAAAAGCAGATAGCTTAGTCAAGCGACGAGAAAATAGAGAGCCATTAGCTAGAATAATTGGGTCCTCCAAGTTTTGGGGGCTTCAATTCACAATGGCCGATAAAGTCTTTCGCCCAGATCCGCATGCAGAAACTTTGGTTGATAATGCTCTTATAGCTCTAGAAGATAAAAAAGAAGAACCACTGCATATCCTTGATTTAGGAACAGGATCAGGCTGTTTACTTCTGGCACTGCTACACAACTTACCGAACGCAACTGGCGTTGGTGTAGATGTAGATGAACGAAGCATTATCGC
>DOBW01000024.1:2549-2932 GCA_003504035.1 Rhodospirillaceae bacterium
TCCTTTGATTTTATTATTGCTAACCCTCCGGCGGTAACGACTGAGCACATGAGGCTTCTTGATCCAGAAATGCGCGAATATGAAACAGAAGAATCTTTAATAGGTGGAAATGATGGCTTGGAATCCCTCCGTGCCATTGCCGCAGATCTTGATCGCCTGCTAAAACCTAATGGAATTGCCTTATTCCGTGCCCACACATGGAAACGTGAAGCCACCTTCTTCAAAAAAGAAGGTTTTTCTGACATAGAGGTTAAAGGAAACTATCGAGGAAATCCATGGTGTGTCACCCTGAGAAGAAGACAGAATAAATCTCTTCTATCTACTATAAAAAACATATTTGGGTTAAAATGATTATACTAGCCACACATAAGAAACACTCAAAA
>DOBW01000153.1:0-5107 GCA_003504035.1 Rhodospirillaceae bacterium
CGTGGTGCTGTTATTGAACTTGACCGCAAGGTTGGAGAAGCCATCGATATTTACGTCAACAACAGACTTGTTGCACGCGGCGAAGTTGTCGTCGTTGAGGACCGTCTTGGCATTACCATGACAGAAATCATCAAGGCGGAGAGAAATTAGTGTCTTGATTCACCTAAAATGAGGACAGAATTAACATGAAACTTTTAATTGTAGGAACTTTAGAAGGACATATTGCAACCGCAGGCCGAATTGCCACTGGACGCGGCGCCAAAGTCGCACATATTGATTCAATTGATGGAGCCTTAAACGCCTTACGGAGCGGTCATGGCGCCGATCTTGTGATGTGTGATGTTATAATGGACATCGCGCATCTTATTGAAAGCCTAAAAACAGAACGTATTAGTGTTCCCGTCATCGCTTGTGGAATCGGCACCGATGCAAGTGCGGCTGTCCGCGCAATCCGTGCAGGAGCTAAAGAATATGTTCCTCTCCCCCCTGATGCCGAGCTTATTGCGGCTGTATTGGAGGCAGTCGCAGAAGAAGATCTAGCCTTCATCGCCAAAGATCCCATCATGCAGCCTATCCTTCATCTGTGTGAGCGCGTTGCAGGAAGTGACGCCTCTATTTTGGTAACAGGCGAGAGCGGAACAGGAAAAGAAGTTATTGCACGCTTTCTTCATCGAAAAAGTAAACGAGCCAGAGGCAATTTTGTAACCGTCAACTGCGCGGCGATACCCGACAATCTTTTGGAGTCCGAGCTTTTTGGACATGAAAAGGGAGCCTTCACAGGTGCTATTGCACGACGAATTGGCAAGTTTGAAGAAGCCAATGGAGGCACGTTACTTCTGGACGAAATCAGTGAAATGGATGCGCGCCTTCAAGCTAAATTGCTGCGCGCTGTACAAGAGCGCGAGATTGACCGCTTAGGTGGTTCTTCACCTATTAAAATCAATATTCGTTTAATCGCAACATCAAACCGTGATCTTGAAGAAGAGGTGCGCACCAAACGCTTTCGCGAAGATCTTTATTTTCGCCTCAATGTTGTCAATATTACAATGCCTCCTTTACGGGATCGCACGACAGACATCATCCCCTTGGCCGAACATTTTGCTAAAAAATATGCGCTTGCCAATGGCCTACCAGAAAGACCGCTTACACAAGGCACACAAGCAAGACTTCTCACCCATTTCTGGCGCGGTAACGTGCGTGAACTTGAAAACACCATGCACCGCGCTATCCTTCTGGCTGTAGGTGATCAGATAGAACCTGAATCTATCATGTTGACAGGTCAAGGCTTAACGCCAGAGGGAGCTTCGCCAACCTCGCTTACAGCACAAGCCACATCATCCAAGACAGATGACTCCTCAGACAACACACCGCTTGTTGGCCAGACAGTAGCAAATGTTGAGCGTAACCTTATCATCGACACCCTCCAGCATTGCCTTGGCAATCGGACCCATGCCGCCAATATTCTTGGTATTTCAATCCGCACGCTGCGCAACAAGCTCAAGCAGTACAGCACTGAAGGGAAGATAATCACACCACCTTCAAGTTCAGGAACCGAGGCCGAACAGGCAACGTCGTAACAAATGACTGATCAAGAAACATCTCCAACAGAAGGCATAGATTCATCAGAATCTTCCAATGCCGATTTTTTTAATGACCTGTTTAAACGCGGGGAAATCTGGCTAGCTTCTGGCTTGATGGTCATTCTTGCGACCTTAATCATCCCTATACCACCTTGGTTTGTTGATCTTGGTTTGTCGGTTTCTATCACTTTTTCGGTCATCATTCTTATGACCGTTCTTTTCATCAATAAGCCTATTGATTTCAGCGCCTTCCCAACTGTCATTTTGATAGCAACTCTTTTGAGGCTAGCGCTTAATCTGGGAACAACGCGCCTTATCCTAACGCATGGTAATGATGGGCACGAAGCGGCAGGGGGCGTTGTTGGCGCTTTTGCCGATATGGTCATGGGCGGCGACTTCATCATTGGTTTGATTGTTTTTGCCATTCTAACGATTGTTAATTTTGTAGTTATCACAAAGGGTTCAGGACGTATTGCTGAAGTCGCGGCACGCTTTACCTTGGATGCTATGCCCGGTAAGCAAATGGCCATTGATTCCGATTTATCTTCTGGCCTGATTGACGAAACACAGGCCCGCACACGCCGCAAAGAACTTGAAGATGAAAGTGGCTTTTTTGGTTCTATGGATGGTGCGGCCAAGTTCGTTCGAGGCGATGCCATCGCTGGACTCGTCATCACTTTTATCAATGCTATAGGCGGCATTACGATTGGTGCTTTCCGTCATGATATGGGCATTCTCCAAGCGGCAGATACCTATGTACATCTGACCGTTGGTGACGGACTAGTTACCCAAATCCCTGCATTGCTCGTTTCTGTGGCTTCGGGTCTTTTAGTTTCAAAATCCACAACAACAGGCACAACAGACAAAGCCTTTTTTGGTCAACTAAGCGGTTATCCCAGCGCCTTGGGCATGACCTCGACGCTCATGATTGCGCTGGCGATTGTTCCTGGTATGCCGCTTGTTCCTTTTGCGCTTCTTGGTGCCATTTCAGGTTATGGAGCCTATGCCGTAAGCCAAGCCCACAAAAATACACGCCGAAAACAAGTAGCCGAAGAAGCCGCCAAAGTTGCGCCACCTCCCCAACAAGAAGAGCCCATCAGCAAAGCCCTTTCGATTGATTTTATTCGTCTCGAACTTGGTTACACGCTTTTGGCCCTTATCAATAGTGAAGCGGGGCAACGGCTCACAGACCAGATCAAAGGCCTGCGCCGCCAATTGGCAATGGATATGGGCTTTATTATGCCCTCGGTGCGTATTCAGGATAATTTGCAGCTTCCAGCCAACACCTATGTGCTGCGCGTCAAAGAAATCGAGTCAGGGCGCGGCGAGCTTCGCCCTGGTATGCTTTTAGCAATGGACCCCAAAGGCTCTCCTATCACAGTACCGGGAGAACCTACAACGGAACCAACCTTTGGCCTTCCAGCTATGTGGGTCGATTCCTCCTATCGTGAGGAAGCTTTGTTTAAAGGCTATACAGTTGTTGATCCGCCAACGGTCATCACCACGCATCTGACAGAAATCATCAAAGAGAACATGTCCGAGCTTCTCTCTTACACCGAAACGCAAAAACTGCTGGATGAGTTGAACAAAGAACAACAGAAACTCGTCTCGGACGTTATTCCAAGCCAGATCACGCTTAGCGGTCTTCAACGGGTTTTACAAAATCTTTTGGCCGAGCGTATCTCTATCCGCGATTTACCCGCCATCTTGGAAGGTATTTCGGAAGCTTCCAGTGTAACGCGCAATTTAGCCATGATTTCCGAGCATGTGCGCTCACGGCTTGCGCGGCAGATTTCCAGCTCTCATATGAACGAACTGGGTTACATTCCCCTTCTGACCCTTTCCCCCGAATGGGAAGAAGTCTTTGTCGCGTCGCTAAGCGGCGAAGGTGATGACAAGAGGCTCTCGATGCCACCGACAAAACTTCACGAGTTCATTCAAATTGTCCGCAAGGCCTATGACCAACAAGCCCAACTTGGCGGCGTTCCGGTTCTTTTGACGTCACCTTTGGTCAGACCTTATGTCCGCTCGATCATGGAGCGATTCCGTCCCTCGACCATTGTGCTGTCACAAAATGAGATCCACGCCAAAGCCAAGATAAAAACCTTGGGGCAGATCTAGACACAAAAAGAAGAAAGACGGTTAAAGCTTTTTTGAAAAAGCTTGTGACCTGCCCCCCAGAAACTGAGCCACTTGTAAGGAGAGTCTGTTCTATAAATGTTCTCAAAGAAGGAACAGACGATGAAGAAACGATTTACCGAGGAACAAATCATCCGCGTGTTAAAGCAACATGAGGCAGGCGCCAAGGCAAAAGTACGGATAACCCCACCTTATCTGTAGACAAAAGTTTTATTTGCATAAATCTCTGAAATACAAGTAAAATATGGCGTAGCCTGTTAAAGAATCAGGAAGCGGCTTGCCGTTATCCCTCGAAGTGCTATGAAAAGAAGATACCTTTTTATTATTTTTGGACCCTGCGATGCGCCTCAAATCGTTTTACGGATCAAGTATGACTGAAGCAATGCAGCTCGTCCGCAAAACGTTGGGTGACGCGGCCATCATTGTCGCCACACGTGATGACGAGGAACAAGGCGGCGTGCGCGTCACAGCAGCAATTGATGAGAACACGTCAACATCCTCGTTTTCTAAAAACAACGATCTCTCCTTAAATCCTGATCTTATGGGTTCGGATTCCATCGAAATCATTGCAACCGCACTAGTGGAAAACCAAATATCTCCCGCACTTGCCGAGAAAATTCTTGCCACGGCAACGCAGTTGGCAAGCGAAGACCCTATTGTAGCGCTTGGCGCGGCACTGGATACGCATTTCACCTATGACCCTATTGATACCTCGCCGCAGCCTCTCATCTTTATCGGACCTCCGGGAGCAGGCAAGACGCTCACGACAGCTAAACTGGCCGCCCAAACCACTCTTTCAAAGAAAAAGACAGCGCTCATCAGCACAGACACGCAGCGCGCTGGCGGTATGGCACAGTTGGGAGCCTTCGCGCGTATTTTAAAAACCGATATTATGGAAATCGAAGATATTCATGCCCTACAAGATGCTGTCTCTATCCAGCCCTCCAGCACAGTTGTTTTGATTGACACGGCGGGCTGTAATCCTTTTAACGCATCGGAAAAACAAGAGCTGGAAGCTCTTCTCAAGAAAACGAAAGCCGAACCTGTACTCGTTCTTCCCGCAGACATGGACAGCGCTGTAGCTCTTGATATGGCAAAAGAATTTAAAAAGCTTGGGGCAAAACGGCTTATCTGTACACGTCTTGATATAACGCAGCGCATGGGAGGACTTTTAAAAGTTGCTCATGGCACAGGGCTTCCTTTGAGTCTTTTTAGTGCAACGGCAAAAGTTACCGAAGCGCCGCTCCCCTTTAATCCCGTTTCACTGGCCCGCCTTATCCTGCCCAAACAGGATAAAAAACAGGGCAAGGTTGCCGTTTAGGAGCACATGATATGAATGAACCTATTCCTTTTCGCTCTGACAAAATAGCGCCCTCACCCATCGCAGC
>DOBW01000153.1:5217-5459 GCA_003504035.1 Rhodospirillaceae bacterium
GTTCTTTTGTTTGATGGTGATTTAGGCCTTGCCAATGTCGATATTCAACTAGGCCTCACACCTGAACGCGACCTCGCCCATGTCACAGGGGGGGAAATGAAGCTCGCCGATGCTGTGACGCGTTATGAAGAAGGAAAGTTCGACATTCTGGCAGGGCGCTCAGGGTCAGGAAATCTGGCGACCATGTCAACACAAAGCCTTTCTGATCTTCGCGGAGACCTTATCACCATGGCCCCAACTTA
>DOBW01000127.1 GCA_003504035.1 Rhodospirillaceae bacterium
CTTCTTTTTCGGGCTTTTTCATTATAGTGTCTGGAGAATCTCTTTTTTAGGATCTGAAATGGCCGTTTCCTCCCTGACTATCCCTAAACCTGACGACTGGCATTTACATCTGCGGGATGGATCTCTTTTAAAAGCCGTTATCCCTTTTACCGCGCGCCATTTTGCGCGCGCCATTATTATGCCCAACCTGACACCGCCTATTGTCACCTCGGACCAAGCCAAAGCCTACCGAGAGCGTATACGGCAAGCTCTTCCCGAAGGTATGACCTTTACCCCGCTCATGACGGCATATTTGACCGATACGACTCAACCTGATGACCTAAAACGTGGGTTTGAAGAGGGAATTTTTGTGGCCGCTAAGCTCTATCCCGCAGGCAGTACAACGAATGCTGAAAATGGTGTCACGGACGTGCAGGCCATTGCGCCTCTTTTAGAAACCCTGCAACGCATCGGTATGCCTCTTCTCATTCATGGCGAGATTGCAACGCCAGACGTTGATTTTTTTGATCGTGAGACTGTTTTTATTGATCGCGTTTTGATTCCCTTGCGGCGCGGTTTTCCAGAGCTAAAAATCGTTTTGGAGCATATTACAACACGTCACGCCGTTCAGTATGTTGCATCTGAATCTCAAAATAGTGAGCTCGCTGCAACTATTACACCCCACCATCTTCTTCTCAATCGCAATGCTTTGTTCAAAGGTGGGATACGTCCGCATCATTTTTGTCTTCCTGTCTTGAAGCGCGAAACGGATCGTCTTTCTCTCATTGAGGCCGCAACATCTGGCGCCCCCATGTTCTTTGTGGGGACAGATTCTGCGCCCCATTTGCGCACAACCAAAGAATCAGCACAGGGCGCAGGCGGCATTTTTTCTGCCCCAACGGCCCTGTCCATCTATGCTGAAATCTTTGAAAAAGCTGGAGCTTTAGAAAAATTGGAAGCTTTTTTGTGTCTTAATGGCCCTCTTTTTTATGGACTTCCCCTTAATGCAGGAAGTCTGACGTTTGAAAAAGAAGAGCCCGAAGCTCTTAAACCGATCTTAACGGAAGAGAACGTAGAAATAATTCCGTTTTTACCCTTTATGTCTGAGTCAAATTCTGGTCTGTCTTGGCGCGTTAAAGAAAAAGAACCTCTTTAGCGCGTTTTGTTGTTATCCCTCCACTTTATAGATAAGGAGACCCCTTCCTATGTTTCCTGAAGAAAGCAATCCAACAAGCGATAAATTGCACGACTTCTCCTTTATGGATCTTTATGTGCGCGTCGATCAATCCGCTCCTGCGCGCTATCGCTGCGCCGCACGTGATTATACCAATAACTGGACGCGTCCTCTTCCTGAAAAGTATCAAAACGAAATCGAAATGATTTCTTCCTTGTTGCGCGGACAAATTGATAATCCTGATTCCTCTTTTCAATATGAGAACATGCGCTTCAGGCTTTCCTATCAACGCCTCGCCAACGGGCAAGAGTGGGTGGTTCTGCGCCGTATTAGCGCTAGTGTGCCAAGCCTAGAGGATCTCACCTTTGCACCCCACATTGTCCAGCACCTGCGCAGACTAGGACAACGTGACGGACTTATTGTCATTTCTGGCTCAACAGGACACGGAAAAACAACGAGTTCCTTCGCTTTGCTAAACGATTATCTTAAGAATTTTGGTGGTGTCGGAATCACCATTGAAGATCCCGTCGAATATATTTTGGATGGTGAAATTGGTGACTATGGCTATTGTTATCAAGTTCAGGTTGAAAAAGATGAGGATTGGTCAACCCCGCTTAAACGCGCTTTGCGTTGGACGCCACGCTTCATTCTTGTTGGTGAAGTCCGTTCTCCGCGCGCGGCCGAGCAAATTCTGCGTGCTGCCTCCACAGGTCATCTCGTTATCACAACGATTCATGCCGGTTCCATCGAAGAAAGCTTGTTAGGTTTGATGCATTTGGCTGAACAATCTATGGGATCAGCCGCCAACCACATTCTGGCTCAAGGCTTGACCGCAGCCATACACCAAACACTTAACAAAAACGGGCCCTTTTTACGTTATGTCATGACAGAAGAGGGAAATAACGGTGATCCTGTACGCGCCTTGGTCCGCGAAAATCGCGTTGGCATGCTTAATTCCTATATTGATAAGCAGATTGCACGGATGAACACACTCCACGGCCCGAGCAGCGCAGGCGGTGGACAACCTTCACTTAAAAGAAGATAAGTCGAATCAGTTAAGCTTTTTGCTCAAGCTCAAGACCATTGAGCCTATCACGCAGCTGCTTTCCTGTCTTAAAGAAAGGCACGCTCTTTGCGGCAACGGATACAGCCTCGCCTGTACGCGGGTTCCGACCCGTACGTGCATCACGATGCTTGATAGAAAAAGCACCAAAACCACGTAATTCCACGCGATTGCCGCGCGCCAAGGCATTCGAAACTTCATCGAAAATCGTACCGACAATACGCTCGATGTCTCTTTGCAAAAGATGCGGATAAAGCTCCGCAAGGCGCAGGATTAAATCAGATTTTGTCATCACGCCGCTCCGCGAACCGTTAAAAAAATGAGTCGATCATAAAACTGCCAAACGAAAGCCCGTAAGTCAAGCAAAGTGATC